>DNFX01000017.1 GCA_003486795.1 Actinomycetota bacterium | reverse complement strand
ATAATTTGGTCCCTTTTTAATAAAAGAGGAACTATTTTTTATTTTGTAATAATTAATTTTTGCAATAATCAGATAAAAATAAAGAAGAATGATAAATAATAAAACTTAAATACAGAAGCTGATCTATAAAAAGGTTTCGGCTTTGAATTAAGGAGCATAGATGAAAGCAATCCTGAAGAAAACTATATTATTGCAAGTAAAACCTGCTCCAAATTATACGTCCCCCTATGTTGGGTACCAAATTATACGTCCCTCTTTATGTTGGCAATTACTTCTTTTGTAATCAGATCAACAAGTGAATCATAAACAAGTGTCTTTGCCTCTGGTTTGAAGGCAGGTTCTTCAAGTCCGCATGAAGTCTCATCACATGAGATGCACAGAGTCTTATCTGAAGCGGTTATGCCTTTGCTCCCAAAAACTTCCATACGGTCTTTTACGGATTTTTTAACTGATTCCTGCACTATCTTTGAGAGGTCTCCGTAGCTGATACATTCGGGATTATCATTCAGAAAATTACGAGCTGATTTTACTGCATTGGCTGACATCTCAGTATAAAAATTAATTTTTGAAATTCCGAGGCTTATTGCTTTTCTGAAATCATTATCCGATATGCCTGAGCCTCCATGAAGTACAAGTGGTATGGGAATGGCATTATTTATTTTTTCAATTCTATCAAAATCCAGATTTGGTTCGCCTTTATATGTTCCATGAACATTCCCGACAGAAATTGCAAGAGCATCAACTCCTGTCTCTTCATAAAATCTTACAGCGTCTTCTACTTTTGTGAATGATTCTATATCTGCCGCATGCGGGGTGGGAGCTGCAACACCTACAGCTTCGCCGCCAATATTTCCTATTTCACCTTCAACTCCAACACCGACACTATGCGCGATCTTGACAATCTCTTTTGTCTGGGCAATATTTACGTCAAGCGGCTCAGAACTTCGATCAAACATTATCGATGTAAAGCCAGCCCTGATCGCTCTTATAACTGTTTCGAAATTATTGCCATGGTCAAGATTTATACATACCGGTACTGCCACTTCCTTTGCTGCCTTTATGATGGCAGGGGCAATATGTTCAAGATTCAGATACCTGAAATGAACTTCTGCCAGCTGCATTATAACAGGAGAATCTGACTCAATGGCAGCTTCTATAATAGGATCTATGAAGTTCATACTTGTAATATTAAAAGCACCGACTGCATATCTTTTTTTACTTGCGTGATTTAAAAGATCTTTTAAATTAATTAAAGCCATATTAAAATCCTTCCCACTGAATCTGTTTGAGATAAAAATAAAAAATTAGATAATTTTAAATATAATAAATCATTTAAATGTACTGATAAATAATTATACACAAAAATCCGGCAAATCTTCATATATCAGTAATTATTTTTAACATATATCAGGGTTTTTATGAAGTTTATTTTTATATTTTGCCAAAAAAACAGGAGAAGGCATTAAAGCCTCCCCCTGCTTTGATAGCTGTTATTATTATTTTTGCGAAGGAGCTTAAACAATTCATTAACAGCTAATTCTTTTTAAGATCTCTTCTCTTTTACATCAATGTGCCTGTTTAATATTTAAAGTATGGGCAGATAATTATTTATCTCATAATCAGTTACAAATGTTCTGTATCTGTCCCATTCAATCTTTTTATTTTCAATAAATTTGTTAAAAATGTGTTCACCCAGGGTTTCCCTCATAAGAGTGCTCTTTTCAAGATTTTTAACTGCTTCATAAAGATTGTCTGGCAGTGTCTCTATGCCGGCTTCTTCCCTTTTCCTTAAGTCCATTTCAAATATATTTGCCTCAATAGGGTCTGCAAGCTTGTATTTGTTTTTAATACCTTCCATACCTGCTGCAAGCATTACGCTGAAAGCAAGATAAGGATTGCATGCAGGATCAGGGCATCTGAACTCAACTCTTGTGGCATTTTCTTTTCCAGGTTTATACAGAGGAACTCTTACAAGAGTAGATCTGTTTTTTCTTGCCCATGATATATATACCGGAGCTTCATAACCGGGTACAAGACGCTTATATGAATTAACCCACTGATTTGTTATGGCAACAAATTCCTTGCAGTGTGCCAGAAGTCCCGCAATATACTGTCTTCCCTCAGTTGAGAGATTGAAAGGATCCGAAGCGTCAAAAAATGCATTTCTTTCACCTTTGAATAATGACTGATGGACATGCATTCCGCTGCCGTTTACTCCGAAGATAGGTTTTGGCATAAATGTTGCATACACCCCGTGATTCCATGCGATTTCCTTAACAACAATTCTGTAAGTCATTGCAGCATCAGCCATAGTAAGTGCATCCAGATATCTTAAATCTATTTCATGCTGTGATGGTGCAACTTCGTGATGCGAGTATTCAACAGCAATTCCCATCGAATCAAGATAAAGGATGGTTTCCCTTCTTAAATCACTTGCAACATCAAGAGTTGTAAGATCAAAATAACCGCCATTATCAAGAACCTCAGGTTTGCCATTATCTTTCTTGAAATAAAAATATTCAAGTTCAGGACCTACATAAAACGTATATCCGAGGTCTTTTATCTTTGCCAGGTTTTTCTTTAGAACCCATCTGGGGTCGCCTTCAAAATGCTGTCCATCAGGAGTCATTATATCGCAAAACATTCTTGCCACTCCGCTTTCCGAAGGCCTCCATGGAAGTACCTGGTATGTTGAAGGGTCAGGCATTGCTACCATATCGCTTTCTTCAATCCTTGAGAAACCCTCAATTGAAGAACCATCAAATCCCATTCCTTCTGATAATGCTGATTCAAGCTCCTCAACTGTTATTGAAAAACTTTTAAGCATACCCTGAACATCGGTAAACCATAGTCTTATAAATTTTATATGGTTATCTTTGGCTTTCTTTAATACAAATTCCCTCATCTGATCCATTTTTTTCAGATCTTCCATTAGCTCCTCCTTGCATGGTTTTGATTCTGATTTAAAAAATTAATATGCAAAAATAATAAACCTATTATATTTCAAAAAAGTTA
>DNFX01000015.1 GCA_003486795.1 Actinomycetota bacterium | reverse complement strand
TCTACATAGATAAAAACATTATGACATTTTATCAGAATCATGACTACGTGTTTGCCCATAATTCGTATCCGATCGGCCTTCCGCTGATTCAGACATGGATTTATATATGGCTGGGTCAGGTCAACGAAAATCTGGTTAAAATAATCTTTCCGATATTTTATTTTTCCTCAGTTTTTCTCGTATTTAATTTTTTCAGAAAAAAATTCGGAGAACTGCTCGCAGGAGTACTTGCTTTTATATTCAGCAGCATTCCCATCATCATGGATCACGGTTATATAGAATATACAAATCTTCTTTTCTCCACAGTCTTGTTTATAGCTGTATATTTCTTTTCAACATACATCTCAAACGAAATAGCCGAAATAAACGAAAGCACCACAAGAAAACAGGGAATTATAGAAGATGTCAGTTATTATTTCTTTGACNNGAAGATGTTAGTTATTATTTCTCTGAGAAAAAAACAAGAATGTCTTTTGATTTCAAAATACATAATGATCTTGACTCAGTATTTAAGGGTAAACCATCTAACGGGAATATGACTTTTAACGGCAAAGGCAGCCATAAAACAACAATACCTTTTGCAGACACTTCAATTAAAGGACTCAATATGCTGAGCATAGACAGGTACAGAAAATATTCCCATTTATATATTAGCTCCATTTTTTTCGCACTGCTTTGTCTTGTGAGAAGCGAAGGGATAATTTACTGTGCACTCTTCCTTCTAATATGTTTTTCGGTCTATTTTTTCGGACTTGCGAGAAAAGCAGCTCTCAGAAGGAAATTTAAGAAAGTCCTTATCAGTTTTTCAGATCCTTATGAAACAGAAGATTACAGAGAATGGAAGGGCAGAATAAATGCAAGATTTATCAAAAACGGAGATACTCCCTACACAGCTCTCAAACTTTTCCTGAAAAAGCTTTTTCTTCCTTTATTATTTCTTTCAGCCATAAATCTGCCCTGGTTTGTGACAAAATCGATGCTTAATCTTCCATTTTCAAGTACTGAATGGCAGATGATGATAAATAATGGCATAAACAACAGTATGACTGTAGAAGGAATAAAAAGAGCTCTTTTTGCATTTACAGCTGAATTAGTTTATTCTTCTTATGATTCCACCAGAGCATTTCTGGGCTCATCATTCGGACCGGTAATCATTATACTTTTAATTCTTTTCGTAATGACCATAAAAAAAGCTTTTACAAACGGCGGGCTTGTGTTCTTTCTTTTTACAAGTCTTTCGTTTATTAGTACATTTGTATCACTGATTTTCATAAAAGAATTTGAAGGTTCAATAGAGAGATATATCCTTCCCGGATTTTTTCTTGCGTTTTACTGGATTTTTTCGAACACATTTAAAGTCAGAAACTGATAGCTTGCCTTCATAGTGTATAATTTAAAATGATTTAAACGGAAGGCAACATTTTTATGACAGACATTTTTATAATTTATTTTGTTTTATCTGTAGTATTTCTGTTTGGTTTAACAGTTATATTCTGGTATGCATACAGATTTGAACCCATTAATTTTACTGTAACTGAGAATAATATAATTGTAAAAACTAATAAACCCGGCAAATCAGGTCAGAACAATAAAAATACCGGTAAAGCAGCAGAAACTGCGAGACCCTTAAAGATACTCCATTTATCTGATTTGCATTTAAGGGTCGATTACAAGGGAAGAAGACTGACAAGTTTTCTGAAAATACTTTCCCTTGACTTCTATGACCTGATTTTTATAACCGGTGATCTGGTTGAAAAAGACAGCCTGCAGGAAAAACTCATCGATGTCCTGAAAAGCTTCAAGGCAAAATATGGTATTTATGCTGTATTCGGAGCGCATGATTATTACAATAAAAAGCCTTCCGAATTCTTAAGGAATATGTTTAAAAAAAAGGAGTCATACTCCAGGCAGAATGATTATATTTCACTTAAACAGAAACTTGAAAGAATAGGCATAAAAGTACTTTTAAACGAAAGCATAACTTTAAATGGAGAAATTACAGGTTTGCCTGAAACTGAAATAAAAATAATCGGCGTTGATGATCCGATAATAAATAAAATGGACCTGGCAGAATCACTTAAAATAGTGTCAGGTAATCCTATTATTCTCGAACAGGAAGGTTTTTTAAAATCCGAAGATTATAAAAAAGCATTCAGCATATCGGAAAATCAGATCCACGATATCAAAAATAGAAATTCATTGCAGATTGCACTTATACACACTCCGGACAGTTACGCTCTGGCAAATCTCGCCGTAAACGGGACTGATATAATTTTTGCTGGACATACTCATGGCGGCCAGGTAAGGATACCTGGCAAAGGAGCCATCATTTCAGGATGCAATATAAAGACAAGATTTGCTTCCGGACTTTTTTATTTCGATGAATTCGTATTACAGGTTTCAAAAGGACTGGGGGAAGGACGCTTTTCAAAATTCAGGATATATTGTCAGCCTGAAGCAATAATCACAAAACTGTTTATAGATTAGATAACAAAGATCTGTATTACTGTGACCCCGGTATTGCATATTTATATATAATAATGCTAATGCACATTCTCTGATTAATTCTTTTAAAAAATCAGGAAAACCAAATTATTTTTGTTTCTCTACTTATATTTTTTTTACATAAAACTATAATATTGATTCAGTATAAAAAATAAAAATATTAAACAGGAGATGATATGCAGGATACAGAGTCTTCAAGATGTCCCAATTGCGGTGCTTCTATTAACAGCGATTCAGGAAACTGTACTTACTGTGGTTCAAAACTGAAAAGCAAAACAGATAAAAAAGAAATTTCTACCGAAGAATACATAAAAGGAGAAGTCAGCAAAATACCTGTACGCAAAAGCAGGATAAAACCTCTAATAATAGCTCTTGTAATAGTATTTGCCATTGCAGGTATTCTGAGCATAATGATAAGCTACGGATTAAGAAAATCAGAGTCCGGGGAATCTGCTGGTGAAACCGGAACCGGTTCTGCAAACCAGGAAGCCGGCAAAGAATATGAAAGCATTCCTTTTAACTTCCCGTTCGCGGTTGGCTTTTCTTCACAGGCAGACGGGAATTTTGATATTTTTGTTGTAAAAGAGAGAACCTCAGTACCAGTCAACATCACAGAAGGCCGCACCAGCGATGATATAGGATTATGTTTCTCTTATGATAACAAAAAAATTGCCTGCGCGTCCGGTACGGAAGATTTAATGACTGTCTGCATATTAAATAATGACGGTAATGATTTTCAAAAAATTAAAGAAAATCAGGAAGATAGTGAATGGCCGTACTCCTTTTCTCCTGACGGAAAACTTGTTTCTTTTGTTGTTCTTAAAAATAACAAAACCGGTATTTATTCTTTTAATTTGGAAAATGAAAAAATTACAAAGCTTTTCAGCAGCAAAGAGAGTGAAAACTGTCCGGCATTTTCTCCTGACGGGAGTACATTACTTTTTAATTCAAACAAGGATGGCGATTTTGAATTATTCCTGCTTGATTTGAAATCCTCAAAAGCATTTCAGCTTACCGATAATGATGCAGATGACATCAGCCCGTGTTTTTCATCTGATGGAGAAAGAATAATTTATTCTTCCAACATCGACGGAGATTATGAAATATATTCAATTGATTTTGATGGAAAAGATAGTATTCAGCTGACTGACAGCAGTTATGATGAGACAATGCCGGCTGCATCTCCTGATGGTGGATATATTGCTTTTGTATCAGATAAAAATGACTCTTTTAACAGCATATATATCATGAAGGCAGACGGTTCAGACATAAAGAAACTTACAGACAGAAATTATGAAGAAACAAATCCTTTTTTTGGCAGATAACTAAATGTGGAATTTTTTTTGATTTTTATATAAAATCATGAAATATTTGCTTTTGACTGCCCGGTTCGGATTTGTAAGTCCTGACTGAATCCGGGATGCCAAAGTCATTAAGGATAATATCTGTAATTTTAAAATAAAAAACAGGATAAAGGCAGAAAATAAATGAAATTTAAAAAATTTTTATATTTTGCAATCATTATAATATTTTCTTCTGCATCATTTATCGTAGTTCCTGCATGTTCAAAAACAGATAAAGAAACATCCCTGACCACAATAGCCTCAGAAAAGACACAGACTTCCGATTCAGAGGCATCTGAATCAGTACAATCTTCAACCTCAACCACACAAAAAGCAACCACAACAACACAGCAGGGCCTTCCGGAAAATCTTCAGAAATTCATAGACGAAGCTGACAAATTGTTTGCAGACGGGGAATATGCAGAAGCTGTAAGTGCATACAGAACGGCAAAGGCAACACTTCAGGCAGCATCCATAGATCTGGATGTAATTAATGAAGCTATCGAAAAAATGGAAGTCAATTTTGAAAAGGCTAAAACCATTACGGATACAGCAAGGATACATTACGGCAATGCCATGCAGCTCGAATATGAAAAAAGAATAGACGAGGCAATAGAGCAGCTTGAGGAAGCATTAAAAATATATCCCAAATACCAGGATGCAATAGATGCTCTTGCCAGCATAAAGACATTATATAATCTGAAATAATTATTTTATTTCTTTTAAAAACCTGCCAGCTTAAATAGAATAAAAGCAAGTAATATGTTGTTTTTCTTTTGTATTAACCAGGATGTTATTTATCAAAAGGATTTGCAGCATAAAATAATTTAATAATTATTCAAATTACTATTTTTATTTATAAGATGGCAAGAGATAAAAAAGATTTTGATTACTGGGACAAATACTACGGTAATAAAAAAAGCAGCAGGACTTCTGGAAGCAGTAGCGGTGGAGGAACGTTAGGCAGCAGCAGATCTTCATCTGGTGGCAGACGATATCCGGGTGATGGCACCACTTCCCGCAGCAGTAAGTCAAAAAGAAGCCGGGACGACAGATATGAATCAAAGATTGTAGGCTCTGAATACAAGGTTAAGAAGAAAAAAAGAAAATCCGGTATTTCAAGGGCGATTACAACCACCATACTTATTATCATTGTATTTTTCCTGGGATTCTTTACTTTTTATGCCATAGATAATGAATTGTTCAGTAAAAAAGGCAATGGTTCTGCA
>DNFX01000129.1 GCA_003486795.1 Actinomycetota bacterium | reverse complement strand
GATTTCCAGAAAATGGCAGACGGACTTGAAACATTTATCAATGATGATGTAGATTTGATAATGCATTTTGCATTCGATAATCTTCCAGTTCTTGAAACTTATAAAAAGATAAATGATGCAGGTATACCGCTTATGCTTACAATGGACGAACCAGCTTATGAAGCATGGGACTATATGACATGTTTTTCAGGTCTAAGCCCTGCTGAAGCCGGAAGAGTTTGTGCAGATGCTCTCNNTATATGTAAGTTATATGACAAGATTCTATAACAGGCTTGAAGACATCGGAAGCAACCTTCAGCTTGTAGCAGAGGAAGATGGAAACTGGGATCCAAAAACTGCCCAGGAAAAGGCTGCTTCAATACTTACAAAATATCCTGATATTGATGGTTTCTATGTAACCGACGACTGGATGGGTGGCGGAATTATTGCTGCTGCCAAGGAAAAAGGTTATGCACCCGGGGATTTTGTAATTGCAGGTTGCGGCGGTGCTTCAGTCGGTGTCAAGGACCTGGCAGACGGCTGGTACTATGTGCTTGTAGATCAGGGAACTATACTTTGTGCAGAACAGGATGCTTATCTTATGAGTATGATACTTGAAGAAAAAGGGCCTGTACCTTACTTTGCACAGGTTTACCAGAGAGTTCTGACTAAAGATAATATGGAAGGATTCGTACCTTCCTGGTAAAAAATTCCTTCTTAAGCGGTGTGGCCGTTGCTGCGGCCACACCGTAGTGAAAATTGTTTAAGCCTATTATTTATTTTTGGTTATTAAAAAACACGGATTTTATCGAATCCGATATAAAAATTTTTTACGGAATTTACATTATTTTAAAGAAAGGACTGGCAATGAAAAAATATGGTGTGGGAATGATAGGGATTGGATGGGTAGCCGGAGCTCATGCAATTGCTATTCTCAAAAATCCTAATCTGAAAATTTCTGCGCTTGTGTCAAGAAGAAAAGAATCATGTGAAGCTCTTACTAAATCACTTTGTCTTGATTGTGACATTCTTGATTCTTACGATGATCTGGTTAAGCACAAAGATGTTGATATTATCGATATCTGCACTCCGAATGTAATGCATTGCGAGGAAATAGTCAGGGCAGCACAGGCAGGCAAACATATGATAATTGAAAAGCCTATATGCATGAACTTAAAAGAGTTGCAGGAGGAACTGGATGCCATAAGGAAAGCAAAAGTAAAGACACAGACCGGATTTTCAAGCAGATGGAATCCTCATATTCTTTCAATTGAAAGCGTTATACAAAAAGGTGGATTTGGCGATATCTTTTTTACAGAGGTAGATTATTTTCATGAAATAGGACCATGGTGGAGCGGATATAACTGGGCAGCTAATACTGTAAAAGGTGGTCCTTCTGCTTCTCTGGTTGCAGGCTGCCATGCTGTTGATCTTACAAGAATGTTTGCAGGTTCAGAAGCGTCTGAAGTCTTTGCATACGGAACTTTCGGACACAGGAAAGATTATGAATATTATCCGACTTATGCAGCTGTTATCAAATTTGACAACGGTAAAATCGGAAAAACCGGTAACAGCTTTGAAAATGAATGCCCGTATGTAATGAACATTGTAATTCACGGCAGCAAAGGTGCTGTTTTTAATGAGAAATTTTTTACAAAAGAAATTTTTGCCGGCCAGGAGGACTGGCAGATATTTAAATCAACTATGCTTGAAAGCGGAGATGTAATGCATCACTCATTCAAAGGAATGGTAGATGACCTTGTAGATGCAATACTAAATGACGGTCAGACAAAAAATAATATAGTATCATCAGCAAAATCACATGAGCTTTGTCTGGCAATAGACAAATCAATGGAAACGGGTCAAAAAGTAAAACTGCCGCTTCTTAAATGGTAGAAGNNCTGAAACCTTTTTGGAAATAAAAAATATATATAAAAAATTCAGGGGCGTCCAGGCTCTGGAAGATGTCAGTATGGATGTCAGAAAAGGAGAAGTACATTCAATAATCGGAGAAAATGGTGCCGGAAAAAGTACATTAATTAAAATAATTTCCGGTGTTGTACGTTCTGACAGCGGTAATGTGATACTGGAAGGAGAAGATATTACACATTTTCCTATAAAGAAGCTTTTTAACAGAGGAATATCGGCTTCTCATCAGGAAAACTCACTTTTTGATAATCTGACTATTGCACAAAATCTTTTCATTAGTGGGTTTTTTAATTACAGAGGGGCAAGGTTTAACTGGAAGAAAATAACAGAAGATGCTTCAAAACTTCTTGGTGCATTTGGTTTAAATGAAATAAGCCCTCTTGAAATTGTTTCGGAACTTCCTCCGGAAACCAGACAGATAATTGAAATACTTAAATCTATAGGAAGAAATCCCCGTATATTATGTCTTGATGAACCGACAGCTTCTCTTAATGAAAAAGGTGCTCAGCAGTTTTTTAAACTTCTTGACAGCATGAAAGAAAAAGGGATAACCATACTTTATATTTCTCATAACCTTGAAGAAGTACTAAAAATAAGTGACAGGATAACGGTTTTAAGAGATGGTAAAAAAGTAAAAACAATTGAAAGAAATGAGGCAGACAAGCAGACGCTGCATCAGCTTATGATAGGAAGAAAAATTGTGCAGAAACTCAGACATAAGACTGTACATGTTCAGGAGCAATCTTTACTTAAAGTAAAAAATGCAAGCGATGGTAACAAA
>DNFX01000224.1:7342-7625 GCA_003486795.1 Actinomycetota bacterium | reverse complement strand
GGAGACAATACAGTCAATGTCCATCCGTCAGTTCTTCCAATGTTCAGGGGGCCTTCACCTATTATTACTACACTTCTTGAAGGTTGCCAGCAGACAGGAATAAGTATTATGAGGATAAATGAAAGTCTTGATGAAGGAGATATTTATGTTCAGTCTTTGTTTAAAATAAGTGATTATGAAAATAAAGATATGCTGGAAGAAAAAATGATAAGCATAGGTGCTCCCTTGTTAAATAGTGTAATAGAAATGATAGACAGAGGTATTATAGAAGTTTTTCCGCAGA
>DNFX01000224.1:0-7222 GCA_003486795.1 Actinomycetota bacterium | reverse complement strand
AGATATTCAGATTATTGCAATAATTTTCTTCATACTGATAAAACTACCTTTTCTCCAAGAAAAGGGGAAATAATATGTGCGGATAAAACAAACGGGATAATTATTTTCTGCGGCGATAACGAAGCTGTAAAATTGCTGGAGTTAAAACCCGAGGGGAAAAACAAAATTTCGGGACATGACTTCATAAATGGTTACAGAGTCAGACCCGGAGAGTATTTTTATTAAAATACATATGAGAAATACCAGAAAAATTATTTTTGACATACTCCTTGAATACTTCAGTAAGAATAAAAATCTTGGCGATTTAATTGATAGAAATTTAAAATTAAAAAATTATAAGCCTCAGGACAGGAATCTTATCTATCAGATATCAAAAGGTGTTGTAAGGAGATATCTGACCCTGGATTTTTTAATTTCTGAAATATCAGGTATAAAGATTAAAAATATTGACTTTTTATCTTTAATAGCTCTCAGGATTGCTTTGTTTCAGATTATTTTTTTAAATCGTATACCTGATTACAGTTCAGTGAATGAATCTGTAGAATTGATTAAAGAAATAAAAGGCCAGAAATCAGCAAATTTTGTAAATGCTGTTTTACGTAAAGCGACAAGAATTAAAAATCTTTATGATTTTCTGGAAGAACGTATTAAGAAAATCAAGGATAAAATTAAAAAGGAAAGCATCAGATACTCATTTCCGGAATGGCTGACTGAATATTGGATGCAGTCTTATTCTTTTGACTCTGTCAGAAGAATTTTTGAATCTTTAAATAAAAATCCTGAATTTTATTTCAGAGTTAATACATTGAAAATATCTGAAAAGATTTTATATGAACTTATTACTTCTGCCTTCGGTAATTCATATGAAATATTTCTGGATGGTGCTTCTTTCAAGCTAAAAGATAATCTTGATAAATTCATGAATTCGGAATTTATCAGTAATGGTTTTACATTTGTACAGAATCTTTCTTCACAGGTTGCTATAACTTATTTTTTAAATCCACAGCCCGGCGAAAAAATACTAGATATATGCTCAGCTCCCGGAGGAAAATCCATAAGCAGTGCGATTAAAATGAAGAACACAGGTGAAATATTTGCAGTGGAGAGTAATGAAAAAAGATTTGAAATACTGGAAGATAACTTAAAAAAAATGTCTGCAGGAATTGTTAAAAGCATTAATGCTGATGCAGCACGTTCTGATTTTCTTCATTCTGGAAAAGAAAATAAATCCGTAAAACTTGAAAAAAGCCATAAAAATTATAATAAATATTTTGACAAGATTTTTTTTGATATGCCCTGCAGCTCATTTGGTACAATTTCTAAAAATCCTGATGCAAAATATAATAAAAACATTGATAAACTGACACGACTGAAGGAAAATGCTATCAGGATAATTGAAAACACAGAACCATATTTAAAAAGAGGCGGCAGAATTATTTTTTATACCTGTACATTACNNCGGTAGAATTATTTTTTATACCTGCACATTATCCAAAATTGAAAATGAAGATGTTATAAATTATTTCCTGGATAGTCATAAAGGCAGATATATCGTTGACAACAGAGAAAGTTTAAAAAAAATGGTAAATGAAAACATAAAAGATTTTCCAGAATTAAAGAATTTATTATCTTCTACAGAAAAGATAATAGAAATAATGCCATATTATTTAAACAGTGAAGCAGCAAGCATTTGCTCACTGATAAAAGTGAAGTAGAATTAAATAATATCATATATATAAATGAATATTATAATCTGAAAAAGGAGATAACTTGAAGATTGGAATTATGAGTGATACTCATGGCGATGTAAAGGCTGCCAGTTCAGCAATTGAAATACTTGATGACACAGATCTTCTTATACATTGCGGGGATATATTTTATCACGGTCTTTTCAATATGATAAAAGAGTCATATGATCCTCTGGAGCTTTCAAAAATCGTAAATTCTATAAAAAAACCAATAATATATGCGAGAGGCAATTGTGACAGTGAAGTGGATCAGCTTGCGCTGGATTTCAATATTCTGGATCCGGTAAGGATTTTCTTTCATGATAATAATATATTATATATTCATCATGGAGATAAAAAGAGAGACGATGAATTGCTTGAGCTGAGAAGGAAATTTAAATTTAATTTTTCTTTAAGCGGGCATACCCATATTCCCAGGATAGAAAGAAAAGAAGGCCTGATTTTCATCAATCCGGGAAGCCCTTCACTTCCAAAAGGAGGTTTTCCTCCGACAGTAGGCATGATTGATTTCAATGAAAATAAAATAAATATTATAAATATTGAAAGCAAAGAAATTATAAAAACTGAAAAAATAGTTAATTAAAAACTATCTTTAAGAATACATAAAAAATATTGACAGCAATATTGATTTGTTTAAATCCTTCAGATCACTTTTTTGATTTTATTGCTCTTGAGGCATCTTGTGCATATATTTACTTTTTTGACAGAACCGTTTAATTCAATCTTTACCTTTTGGATATTAGGCTTAAAAGTCCTGTTATTTTTCTTATGTGAATGACTTATACTTGAACCAAATAGAACTTCTTTATTGCATATGTCGCATCTGCTTGCCATTTCTTCTCCTGTTAAAGTTAAAAACTAATGATATATTAAATTAATTTTATTACAAAATGCTGATAAGATAAAAACAATAATATTAAAAAAATCAGCTAAAAAACAAAAATGAATGTTAACATTTAATTAATAAATTTACAAGAAAAATATGAATCTGTATGAATATTATTAAAAAATCATTTATCAGGCTTATTTCTAATTTTAAAATACCGATTAATTATAGCGGCCTGAGGCTTGAAACAATATCATTGCTTAAATATATATATTCAGAAAAAGAACATTTCCCTGATGATGGCAGATCGTTTTCAGGGGAAGAATATATTCTTTGTTTCGGGGACTCCAATACTTTTGGATGGAACTATTTGTATGAAGATTCCTATCCTTTCATGCTTGAAAAAAAAATAAAAAGCAATGTACAAAAAGCAATTTCTGTTATTAATCTGGGGAAGGGGGGAGCAAAAATAGAAGATTTAACTACAGAATTTTTACAGCATTTCAGCATACAGAATAAAATAACCGCTGTTTTCAATTATGGCTTAAACAATATTATTCTGGATAATATAGCCAAAAACTATTTTGATAAAAATAAGTCTATTGTTAATTGGGACGAAATAAATAAAGAATATTTTGCAGATTGTTCTGAAAGATTTTTAGCTGGATATTCAGATGCTTTAAAAAAGTTTTTGGAAAAAAATGTAAAAATAATAATTATCGGTCTCTATAAAGTAGGTAGTACAAAAGTAGGAAAGAGATGGGTTTCAGATAAGGAATATTTAAGAGCTCAAAATGATATTCTGAATTCTTTTAATAGTAAAATAAGTAAAATTGCATTAGATATGGGAGCTGATTTTATAGATTTATGGGATATTTTCAATAAATATGATGAAGAATATTATCTTAATGAAGACAAATTTCACTTAAATCGGAGAGCTTATCTTATTATAGCTGAAAAAATAAATGATATTTTATACTAAAATTAAATTTTAGGCAGTAAATATTATTTTTTAATTTAATATTATTTTAAAAAATTTAAAGTTTTGTTTATTATTAGTATTATTTTCTGAAAAATAAGATTTAACAATATAAAAGAGGTTGCGAACAAATGATTATCAAACTTGAAAGTTCAGATATAAAAAAAGCTTCATCAATAATAATTGACCACTTTAAAAGTAATGAAACAAAAATAAATAACCTGAACGTATTTCCTGTTCCTGATGGTGATACAGGAACCAATATGCTTTTAACTCTTAAATCTATTAAAAAGGAACTTGCAAAATTGAAAGATAATGATATTCAGACTATCGGTGAGGCGGTTTCTTTCGGCGGACTAATGGGTGCGAGAGGGAATTCAGGCGTAATACTTTCCCAGATACTGAAAGGTTTTTTTGATGAGCTTAAGAAAAATGACTCTTTTAGTCTTGATATACTGGAAAATGCCTTAAATTCTGCTCGTGATCTTGCGTATAGCTCGGTTCAGAATCCTACTGAGGGAACAATGCTTACCATCATAAAAGATCTTTATAATTATATAAAAACATATAATGAAAATAATAATAATAATAATAATGTTTTTTTATCAGAGCTTATCGACGCCATTATTTCAGAAACGGAAAAATCTCTTGCAAGAACTACATTTCTTTTACCTGTACTGAAGGAAGCAAATGTGGTTGATGCAGGAGCACAGGGAATACTTGAGATCCTTATAGGTTTTAAAAAAGCTCTGCTCGATATGGGAAAAATAGATTCAAGCTTAAGAGGAAGTACAGGAGAGAAAACAAATTTAAAGGCAGAAGATGGAAAAGAACAGAATATCACAAAAGATGCGCACCAGCCGGCTTATGCGGACAGAGAGCTTAAGGATCTTAATGTTTCATCAGATATCAAAAATATTTATTGCACAGAGTTTATCATAACAGGGCAAAGAATAAATCTGCACCGTCTGAGAGAAGATATTGAAAGTTTTGGAGATAGTGCAATGGTAGTTGGCAACGAAAATCTTATCAAAGTACATGTTCACACAAACCACCCTCACAGAGTTCTCGGCAGAGCTTTAAGAGAAGGAGTAATTCATGAAATTCAGATAAACAATATGGTTGATAAGCATTTGGAAAAAATGAAAACGATTCCCTCAGCCGAGAAAACGATTGCATCTTACGGTTTGATCGCTGTATCAAACGGAGAAGGTCTGGAGGAGATATTTAAAAGTCTTGGAGTTGACATTGTAATAAAAGGCGGTCAGACAATGAATCCTTCAACTTATGAAATAGTAAAAGCTATTAAAAAGCTGGAAAGCGAAAAAATAATAATTCTGCCGAACAACAAGAATATAATACTTACTGCTAATCAGGCAGCAAAAATATCCAGGAGAGATGTAAATGTCATTCCCACTAAAACCATACCCCAGGGGATAAATGCGGTTTTGAATTTCAATAGGGACCTTTCTCTTGATGACAATTTAAAGAATATGGAAGAAGCATATAAAAGAATAAAAAGCGGGGAAATCACAGTTGCTGTCAGAGATGCCAACCTTCTTGTAGGGGAAATAAAAAAAGGTAATTTTATAGGGTTGTTTGATGGAAAAATAAAAGTTATTTCAGATAATCTGGTTGGTGCAACACTTGAATTGCTAAAAGATATGGTTGATGAAAATGATAGCATAATTTCTTTTTATGCAGGTAAAGATTCCTCAGAGCCTGAAAATGAAGAGATAAGAAATGAAATAAAAAAACATTATCCTGATATTGAAATAGAGTTCTACAGAGGCGATCAGCCATTTTATAACTATATTTTTTCAGTTGAGTAAGCTGTAGAACTTCTTTATCAAAAAACAGAAATGTGGTGATTTTAAATCAGAGTCATTTCCGGTAAATTCAAAGGAAGAAAATTAAAAACACCTGCAGATCTTTCAATCAGACCTACTTTGGATAGAGTCAAGGAAAGCATTTTCAATGTCCTGGGTACCAGGATTTGCAAAAGCAGGGTCCTTGATTTGTTTGCAGGAAGTGGTTCACTGGGATTTGAAGCTTTAAGCCGTGGTTCCGGAAAAGTTTATTTTATTGATAAATCACCGGACTCAATCCGTCTGATTAAGGAAAACCTTGCATTATTCAGGGAACTGGAAAAAGAAACAGAAATAATAAAACAGGATGCTGCAGAATTCCTGAATGGTTTTAATGGAAATCTTTTTGATATAGTTTTTCTAGACCCTCCTTTTAAAATAGAAACCAATTACATGGTTTCAGTTTTTAATTTATTGTATAAAGGCAGGATTATTGATAAAAATAGTGTTATAATTTATGAGTTCTTTTTTAAAAGGGATATAGAAAAGGAAACTGAGTTTTTTAATATTGACAAGGTATCTTCATTCGGGGAAAAAAAAGTTATCTATTTATCATTAAAATAAAAATCAATTATGAAAAAAATATCTTTATGTCCGGGTACTTATGATCCTATTACCGAAGGTCACAGGGATATAATTATCAGATGTTCAAGGATTTTTGATCAGGTAATTGTACTTGTTTCGAATAATCCCAAAAAGACACCTCTTTACTCTTTGAAGAAAAGAATTGAATTTATACATAAGTCCCTGAAGGAAATAAAAAGTGTAGAAATAATGTCTTATGACGGTCTTCTTATAGACATAGCAAAAGAAAAAAAAGCTAATGTTATAATAAAGGGTCTAAGAGCTATTACTGATTTTGAATATGAATTTCAAATGGCACAGATGAATAAAAAATTAGCGCCTGATATAGAAACTTTTTTCATGGTTTCCAACCCGAAATATGCTGATTTAAGTTCAAGTGCCGTAAAAGAGGTTGCAAGCCTTAACGGATGCATTAAAGATCTTGTTCCCAAAGAGATAGAGGAAGATATAATCAAAAGTTTTATGGATAATGATTTTGAATGATTCTTAATATAGACAAGATATTGCAGTAATAGCATGTATTTTTTTCAATAATCTGTTTTAATATTTTTTTATATTTAATTTATCAAACTTATTTGATAGAAAAGAAAAAACTGTCTGTTAAAATGAAATTATAGAAAATATCAATTTTATCACCGGAGTATGAAATGGATGCTTTAGAAATAATTGAAAAGATTGAAGAATTTCTTGATAAAAGTAAAAGAATGCCTTTTACATCAAACATTATTGTAAATGAAAGTGAGATTTATGAAATGCTTGATGAACTGAGAAATGTTCTTCCTGAGGAATTCAGGCAGGCCAGATGGATAGTAAAAGAAAGAGAAGGCATGATTGAAGAATCAAAACGGCAGTCTGAAAGAATAATAAGGGAAGCAAAAGAAAGAGCGGACATGCTTGTCAATGAGACTGAGATTCTGAAAAATGCAACAAGAAAATCCGAAGATATGCTTGCTGTTGCGGAAGCAAGATCGAGGACTATAAGACTTGAAGCTGAAGATTATGCCGACGAAAAGCTAGCTAGCCTTGAAGCAGCCCTTCATAAGATTCTGTCAGCTATTGAAAAAGGAAGAGAACAGTTCAAATCCGGGCTAAGTTCGGAAAACAGAGAGTAATTTCGATTATATTGATTCAAATATATTGCAAGATATTTAATTTGTTGCATAATATCAGATTTGTGGTATATTTTTTTGTTTGTTTATAGTAAAAATTTTTTAAA
>DNFX01000284.1 GCA_003486795.1 Actinomycetota bacterium | reverse complement strand
GCTTCAGGGACATCGACTCCGTCAACTGTTTACAAAACAATAAAAGTAGCGAGGAAAATGCTTCCGGCGGGCACTCATATAAGATTTCACACCCATGAAACAGCAGGGTGCAGCGTTATATGCCATAAAGCTGCTCTTGATGCCGGGGCTGACGGTATAGATCTCACCATGGCTCCGGTTTCAGGAGGGACATCACATGCAGATATAGTTACAATGTGGCACGCCTTAAAAGGAACAGAATACGATCTGGGCATAAATATCGATAAAATACTGAAAGCTGAGATGGTTTTCAAGGAATGTATGAAAGATTACTTCTTTCCCCCTGAGGCACAAAAAGTTGAACCTCTTATTCCTTTTTCACCTATGCCGGGAGGAGCTCTTACGGCAAATACGCAGATGATGAGGGATAACAATATTATGGATAAGTTCACTGATATCATTGCAGCAATGGGTGAGGTAGTCAGAAAAGGCGGGTTCGGTACAAGCGTTACTCCTGTTTCCCAGTTTTATTTCCAGCAGGCATTTAACAATGTCATGTTCGGCAACTGGAAGAAAATAGCTGAAGGTTACGGAAAGATGGTTCTGGGATATTTCGGAAAGACCCCTGTTGCACCCGATCCTGATATTATTGAAATTGCTTCAAAGCAGCTGGGTCTTTGCAAAACAACTGAGAGTCCTCTTGATATTGATGAAAGAGATCACGAAAAAGGGATTGAGGCTTCAAAAAAGATGCTTGTCGAAAACGGACTTGAGATAACAGATGAAAATATTTTTATAGCCGGGACATGCAGGGAAAAAGGAATAGCGTTTCTTAAGGGTGAAGGCAAAGTAATGGTTCGTAAGAAAGAAGCAGAAGAACCTGCAGAACCTGAGATGAATGCTTATACAGTAAATATAAACAACAAAAAATATGCGGTTACATTTGACGGCGACAATGCGATTGTCAACGGTAAAAAATATAATTTTTCCATCAAAAAAGGCGTAGAGGAACCACATCTTGTTCCTGATACTGAAAAACTGGATACGGCTGATACCGTTGTCATAAAAGCCCCCATACCTGGCTCAGTTTTTAACATACTTGTAAAAGTCGGTGATGTTATTTCCGAGGGTGATGTAGTAATGATACTTGAATCAATGAAAATGGAGACTGAAATAAAATCAGCAATAGATGGAACTATTTCTTCTATTCCTGTAACTCTAGGGCAGAAAGTAGATGCCGGTCAGGAATTAATCCACATCAGATAAAAAGGAAGAGTTTGTGAATATAATCGATTCTTTAAATACAATATGGAAATCTACAGGACTTGCCAACTTTTCTGTCGGGCAGGTAATGATGATTATAGTAGGACTGCTGCTGATATGGCTTGGTATAAGAAAAGGCTTTGAACCTCTGCTGCTAATACCCATCGGTTTTGGAGGAATTCTTGCGAACATACCTGTAGCTGAAATTGCTACCACCGGTTTTCTTGGGATGATTTATGATTTTGGGATACAGACTTCCATTTTTCCTCTTCTGATTTTCCTTGGTATAGGAGCGATGACTGATTTTGGCCCTCTTATAGCAAATCCCAAGACTGCACTGCTCGGAGCAGCGGCGCAGTTCGGAATATTCTCAACATTTTTTGGGGCTCTGCTTCTTACGAGATATCTTGGTTTTGATTTCAGCTTAAATGATGCAGCTTCCATCGGCATAATTGGCGGGGCAGACGGACCGACTGCTATTTTTCTGGCGTCAAAATTATCGCCTCAGCTGCTGGGTGCAATTGCTGTTGCAGCCTATTCTTATATGGCACTTGTTCCCATAATTCAGCCTCCGATAATGAAAGCCCTTACAAACAAGACTGAGAGAAAAATAGAAATGAAGCAGCTCAGATATGTTTCAAAAAGGGAAAAGATCATTTTTCCGCTACTTATGTTTGTTCTCTGTATACTACTTCTTCCGACTGCAACACCTCTTATAGGAATGCTGATGTTTGGAAATCTTTTAAAAGAATGCGGGATGGCTGACAGGCTTTCAAAAACCGCTCAGAATGAACTTATGAATATTGTTACAATACTGCTCGGTCTTTCTGTTGGTTCAAAACTTCAGGCTGACAAATTTTTAAAGCTTGAAACACTGGGGATTATACTGCTCGGATTATTTGCTTTTGCAATCGGGACTGCTTCAGGAATTTTGCTTGCAAAGCTTATGAACAAATTATCAAAAGACAAGATCAATCCGTTAATTGGCGCTGCAGGCGTTTCGGCTGTACCTATGGCTGCAAGAACTGTGAATAAATTCGGTCTACAGGAAAGTCCGAATAATTTTCTTCTGATGCATGCAATGGGCCCAAATGTTGCCGGTGTTATTGGTTCTGCTGTTGCAGCAGGCGTGCTGCTGGCATTACTGGCATAAAATTTATTTTTTGATTCTGAAAATAATAAAAAGAACCACATTTATAACAATGGTCAGAATAATGCTGATGAGGATAGAAGTCGATACGGGAAAATAGAAACTGAAGTTTTCTCTTTTTATGCTTATGTCTCCAGGAAGCTTTCCGGCAAAAGGTATTTTTGAAATTAAAAAAATTATAGCTCCAAGAACGGCAATGCCTATACCTATAAAGATTATAATCTTTCCCAGATTTGAAAAATTCAGATTCATGTT
>DNFX01000159.1:5461-7038 GCA_003486795.1 Actinomycetota bacterium | reverse complement strand
CATTATGCAAGGGACAGGCAGACCTGCGAGATGATTGGCAGAACCGGAAAAGGCACACCGGTGATAATTGACAAAACATATCTTGAAGCAGATTTCAGGATTCTTACTGGTCTTATAGAGCCTCATTTTATGGCAGGTTTTTCAGGCGGCAGGAAAGCTGTGTGCCCCGGTATAAGTTATATGGACATGTTTAAGTATTTTCACGGACCCCAGATTCTTGAATCTCCTTTTGCATCCAATGCAGTACTTGAAAACAACCCGTTTCATCTGGAGGCCATGGAGATTGCAAAAATGGCAGGGGTTGATTTTATAGTAAACGTGACAATAAATAAAAATAAAGAAATAACAGGTATATTCAGCGGAGACCTGGAGGATGCCTTTTACAAAGGCGCTGCATTCTGCAGGGAACATAACAGCTATAAGATAAAAGGTGAAGCAGATATAGTTATTACTTCCGGAGGCGGCCTGCCTCTTGATGCCACGCTGTACCAGGCAGTAAAAGGAATGGTTGCTGCAATGCCTGCCGTAAAAGAAGGCGGTATGATAATAATTGCTTCAGAATGCAATGAAGAGATAGGAAGCCAGGAGTTTGTTGATCTGGTGGTAAATGAAAAGAATCTGGATGCATTTATTGAAAAAATTAAAAATCCTGATTTTTTTGTAATAGATCAGTGGGAACTGGAAGAACTTGCCAAAGCCAGAAAGAAAGCTGAAATTTATCTTTACAGCCCATGTCTTTCCAACTGCATGCATAAAATACCTGAGGGAACTTTAAAACTTGTGTCATCAGTAGATGAAGCATTAAAAACAGGCCTTGAAAAATTCGGGGAAGATGCAAAAGTCACAATTATCCCGGAGGGGCCGTATACCATTCCGGTAAAATAAATTTTTTTTTAAGATAATTAATTTGATTTCAATTCCTGCTACTTCCAGAGCAGCAGAGTCACAATAAATATTTATAAATAAATAAAAAAGGAATAAAAAATGGGGAAAAACTATATTCCTTTACTTGAAGAGATTGTCGGCCAGGAAAATATTATTGCTGAACTTGAGGATCTTCTTGCATACAGCTACGATTCAACCCGGCTTGAATATATGCCGGATGTTGTTGTGAAAGCAAAGAATGCGGAGCAGGTAAGCAGAATAATGGCTCTGGCAAATGAATATGAAATTCCTGTTACCCCGAGAGGTGCAGCAACAGGTCTCTCCGGCGGATGCCTTGCAGTAAACGGGGGCATAATGCTTGTAATGGTTGAAATGAACAGAATTTTAAACATAAATCCTGTCGATCTTCTTATAGAAGTTGAAGCAGGAGTTGTTACGGAGAATGTAAGCAAGGCAGTTGAACATCTTAATCTCTTTTATCCTCCCGATCCGGGGAGTCTGAAGAGCTCGACTATCGGCGGGAATATAGCGGAAAATGCAGGAGGACTGAAAGGCCTTAAGTATGGAGTTACGAAAGATTATGTAAATTCACTTGAGGTCGTTCTTCCAACAGGAAAGATTGTAAATATGGGCACAAAAACTGTCAAAGCTGTCACTGGCTATAATATTATTGATCTTATGAGCGGTTCTGA
>DNFX01000159.1:3479-5439 GCA_003486795.1 Actinomycetota bacterium | reverse complement strand
GAAAATATGACTGATGCTGCAACAACAGTAAGGGATATAGTTGCCCAAGGCGTAATAACTGCTACTCTTGAAATAGTAGATAACGTGACAATAAACGCAATAGAAGATTTTCTTAAAATAGGCCTGGACAGAACCGTCGGCGCAATGCTTTTGATAGAAGTAGACGGTCAGAAAGGCGCAGTTGATATAGAGAAAGAAATAGTAATAAACGTATGTAAAAAAAATAATGCCCTTACCGTAAGACTGGCAACATCCGCGCAGGAAAGGGATGAACTATGGTCTGCAAGGAGAGCCGCGCTTTCTTCACTGTCGAGAATAAAACCTTCTACAATACTTGAAGATGCAACCGTACCAAGAAGCAGGATTGTGGAACTTGTTGATGCGGTAAATAAAATTGCAGCAAAATATGATATGACTATAGGCACTTTTGGTCATGCAGGTGATGGCAATCTGCATCCTACCATACTGACAGATCTGAGAATTCCTGAAGAAGCCTCAAAAACAGAGAAAATAATAGAAGAGATTTTTGAAGAAACGATAAGGCTTGGCGGAACATTATCAGGAGAACATGGAATAGGAATAACAAAAGCCCGATATCTTAAACTGGAAATAAGCAGGGATCTGTATGAGCTGATGGCCGGAATCAAAAATGCTTTTGATCCTAAAAATATATTGAATCCGGGGAAAATGAAGTGTGTTTATGATATGGCAACATGATTTAATAAAAAGATTAAAGTCTTTACTTAAATATTAATTTTGTAGTAAGGGATTATAAATTGGAAAATAAAACCGAAGTCATTACAGAGGGTAAAGATAAAAAATTAAAAAATAAGATTTCCCTGAAAGCCGACGATCTGTTTGTATGCAGCAGATGCGGAACATGCCTGGCATATTGTCCCGTTTACAAGCAGACCCTCAATGAAAGTTTTTCACCGAGAGGCAAGATGCAGATTCTTGAAGCCGTAAGCTTAGGAAAGATAGAGTATTCTGATAAAGTTTCCGAAAAAATATTTACCTGTACTTCCTGTAACATATGTCAGGGAGAATGCCCCAGCGGAGTCAAAATAGAAAATATTGCTGGTATTGCCAGGGAAGAACTTGTGGAAATAAAAAAATATCCTGAGGTGCTGGATATTTTAAAAGAAAGAATCAAAAAAGCATATAATGTAACTTTTGACAGCAATGCAGGCAGACTTGACTGGATAAAGCAGATAGCAGAAGATAATCCGGAAAAATACTTAAAACCGGAAGCAGAGGTCGTATATTTTGTAGGATGTGTTTCTTCGTTCTCACCAAGATCATTTTCGATTCCAAGGGCAATAGTGCAGAATTTCGAGGCTGCGGGAGTAGATTTTACTTTGCTTGGCGAAGATGAATGGTGCTGCGGGTTTCCACTTGAGAATTCTGGAATAAAAGGAATTGCCACCGATTTTGCAGTTCATAACATAAATGCAGTCAAATCAAAAAAAGCAAAAATCCTGGTTACTTCCTGTCCTTCCTGTTACCATACATGGGCACATAACTATAAAGCGATATTTAATAAAGATATCGATTTTGAGATACTGCATATTTCCCAGTACCTTTTAAGACTTATCGAGTCCGGTAAGCTTAAGCTTAAATCGATTGAAGGAAAATTCACATATCACGACCCATGTGATCTGGGGCGTAATTCAGGAATTTATGATGAGCCAAGAAAGGTAATACAAAATATCCCCGGTGTTGAATTTGTAGAGCTTGCTACAAACAGAAAGCTTGCAAGCTGCTGCGGGGGAGGAGGCAATCTCGAATCACTTAATCAGGAACTTGCATCAAAAATCGCACTTGCCAGAGCTGATGAAATAATAGGCAGCGGAGCTGATGTGGTTATTACATCCTGCCAGCAATGCAACAGGACTATAGATACGGCTTTGAAAAAAAAGAAAAAAGAAATGAATTCAAAAATAAAGGTAATGGATCTTCC
>DNFX01000159.1:0-3377 GCA_003486795.1 Actinomycetota bacterium | reverse complement strand
ACAACAAGGAGGAAGCTTTAATGAATATTGATGGGTATGATTTTCCTGACGAGCTTTATTATGAAAAAAATCATTTCTGGGCAAAAATACTTGATGACGGTAGTGTGCTTTTCGGAGCTACTGATTACTTTCAAAAAATGGCAGGAGAAGTAGTTTATATCGAACTTCCCCAGGTCGGTTCAAAAACAGAGCAGGGCAAATCTGTTTCCAGCCTTGAGTCCGGGAAATGGGTGGGGAGAGTCTTTGCTCCGTTTTCAGGAGAAATAATAGAGGTAAATTCTGAACTGGATGATTCTCCTGAGCTTATTAACGAATCCTGTTACGGAGATGGCTGGATAGGAAAAATCAAACCGTCGGACAAGGACAATGAAATCGCCAGTCTTTACAAAACAGGTCCTGATTTTGAAAAATTCATCAAGGAAGAAATAGCAAAAAATGCAAAATAATAAAATACATATAGAGATTGAGCCTATAGGCAAAAGATTTAATCTTAACAGGCCTGCAAATATGCTTGATGCCATAAGAAATGCAGGAATAGAAATAAAATCAGTCTGTTCGGGGAAAGGCACATGCGGAAAATGCCGTATAATAATAACGGAAGGTTCTATACCGCCTCCTACAGATTCAGAGAACAAAGCACTTACAAAAGATGAGATTTCCCATGGGGTAAGACTTGCCTGTCAGCATGAATTTAAGGAAAAGACTTCAGTATATATCCCTGCTTCTTCCTTAAGCGAGGAACAGAAATTACAGATAAGCGGGCAGGAAAAAAGAATTGAAGCAGAACCGGTTGTAAAAAAATATTTTCTGAAACTTGAAAGAGCTACTCTTGAAGATGTAAAGGCAGACTTCAACAGGATTAAGGACAGTCTTCTGGCAGTTTATTCGGTCAAAGCTGACAGCATAGATTTTGAAGTATTAAAGAGAATGCCGGAAATAATCCGTAAAAACAAGTGGGAGATTACAGTAACTGTAAGAAAAAATGAAATAGTAAACATAGAAGCCGGTGATACTTCCGGTAGAAATTACGGAATAGCAATAGATCTCGGAACCACTAAAATCGCCGCCCTGCTTGTAGATTTAATTAACGGAAATACGATTGACAAGAAGGGAGTAATGAATCCGCAGATAAGTTATGGCGAAGATGTAATGAGCAGAATTAATTTTGCTTCTGAAAGTGCTGAGAATCTGACAAAAATAAATAAAGCTGTAACTGATTCCATAAATTCACTTGTAAAAGAGCTGTGTGAAAAAAATGATTTAAAGTCCGGCGAGATATCCGAAATAACTCTTGTAGGAAACACAGCGATGCACCATCTTTTTCTTGGACTTCCTGTAAAACAGCTCGGGCTTTCACCTTTTCCTGCTCTTACGAATGACTTCCTTGAGATAAAAGCAAGAGAGCTTGGCCTTGATATTTCAACAGGAGGGTATGTCTATCTTATTCCTGTAGTTGCTGGTTTCATAGGCTCAGATCTAATTGCAATGGTGCTTGCAACAGAGTTATATAAGATGGAAGGCAATTGTATCGGAATCGACATCGGGACAAATACGGAGATTGCGCTTGTTTCAAAAGGCAGGCTTTACAGTGTGTCGACAGCATCCGGCCCCGCTTTTGAAGGCGCACATATAAGATATGGTATGAGGGCGGCTCCCGGAGCCATAGAAAGGGTAATTATAGACAGTAATGACTGCAGACCCAGAATCCAGACTATTGAAGACAAAGAGCCTGCAGGAATCTGCGGTTCAGGTATCCTCGATGCAGTCGCAGAGCTTTTAAAAGCAGGCATCATCAACAGTCATGGGAAATTTGACAAAGAAAACAGATGTGTCTGTGTTGACAGCAGCGGTAATGTACAGTATATTCTCTTACCTGATTACCATGATAAAAACGGGAGAAATTGTCCTCCGGAAGATCTGATATCTATAAACCAGAAAGATATTGTTGAAATTCAGCTGGCAAAAGGAGCCATGCGGACAGGAATTGAAATACTTCTGGAGCATGCAGGCATAGATTTTAATGATATTGACAAAATAATAATAGCAGGAGCATTCGGTTCCTATATAGATCCAAAGAATGTAATAAATATAGGTATGTTTCCCAATGTTTCACTAAGGAAAATAAGCCAGGTGGGTAATGCAGCCAGCATTGGAGCGAAAATGGTGCTGGTCTCAGAAAAGCAGAGAAAAATAGCTGAGGATATTGGAAGAAAAATACAATATCTTGAACTTACCGTTTTTCCTTCTTTTTCTGATCATTTTGCACAAAGCGTTCAGTTCCCGAAATCTGAGGAAATAATCTAAAGTAAATTAATACAATAATAAAGAAAGGCAGTTTTGAATCGGGGTAATTTCAAAAAACCAAACAAATCATTAATAAAAATATTGTTCCTTGCAATAATAGGAATCTTTTTCATAATAATTTTTATAAACTACGGTTGCAAGAAATCAGGGCAGGCAAATAATACCAATGGCGCATCTTCTTCACAGACAAGCACAACTGTTTTCAGCAAATTTTTAAATGTAGGAATAGATGCGACCCTTCCTCCTTTTGCTTATCTTTCAGGGGAAGAAATAGTAGGATTTGATGTAGATCTGGCTGCTGAGATTGCAGAAAGACTGGGGAAAGAACTGAAAATAACACAAATTTCTTATAGTGAAATTTACGAAAAGATAATCGAGCCGGATATAGATATAATAATATCAGCAATAATTCCCAATCAGGAAAAATCAAAAATAGCTGATTTTTCTGACCCTTATTATACTCTTGAATATACTTTGATTACACTGACTACAAGCAAACTTACAATAGGAAATGATTTTATCTCCAAAAAAATCGGACTTATAAAGTCAGAAATCGAAAATCTTGACCCTGATTTTCTGTTAAATTACAGTGTTAATAAATATGATGATGCTGTTGCCCTTATAAATGCGCTTAAATCCGGGGAAGTGGACGGCATACTTATATCAGCGCCTATCGGAATACGGATCTTAAAAGATGATCCTGATTCATATAAATTCATTGAAAAGATAAAATCAAATGCAAGCTATTCCATAGTTATTAAAAAAGGAACCGGGCTGACTGAAAGAATCAATGAGATATTAAAAGAAATGAATGCAGATGGAACTTTTCAGGAAATCTATAATGAATGGCTCAGGCAATGAAAGGCAGGGGCAAATAATTATAAAAAATTTTTTGTTAAATGCTAAAAGAATATTGAAATAAAAATTAAAGTTTTGTAATATAAATTTGGAGTAAGTCAATGCAGGCGTCCAATTCACGAATACTTACTCCATTTTTTATGCCCGAAATCCTGCAAAACAATAATATTTCCCGGATATCAATAAAGTATGATTGAAAAATAAATAATTTATAA
>DNFX01000009.1 GCA_003486795.1 Actinomycetota bacterium | reverse complement strand
CCTGTCTCCACACCAATAGCCCTTATTATCTTTAACCCGGCATTTCTCATGATCTGATATTCATGATTTGTAAGGGTCTGGGCAGGTGCAACAGTTATGCTGTCACCAGTATGAACTCCCATTGGATCAAAATTCTCAATTGAGCACACGATCACAACATTATCATTTTTATCACGCATTACTTCAAGCTCAAACTCTTTCCATCCTGCAACAGATTTTTCAATAAGAACCTGATTCACCGGAGATAGATCAAGTCCGCGTGTAACGATATCGATAAATTCTTCTTTATTAAACGCAACACCTCCGCCAAGGCCACCAAGTGTAAAGCTTGGTCTGACTACAAGCGGATATTTTAAACGCCCTGCAATTTTTAAAGCATCAGACAGATTATTTACATATCCGCTGGGAGGAACATAAAGGTCTATTTTTTCCATTACTTCTTTAAAAAGTTCTCTGTCCTCTGCTTTATTTATCACATCAACACTTGCGCCAATCAGTTCAACTCCGTATTTTTCCAGAGTTCCCATTTTATCGAGACTGACAGCAATATTTAATCCAGTCTGTCCGCCAAGTGTTGGCAGAATTGCATCCGGTCTTTCAATTTTAATTATTTTTTCAACAAATTCAGGAATTAAAGGTTCTATATAAGTTTTATCTGAAAATTCAGGATCTGTCATAATTGTTGCAGGATTGCTGTTTGCAAGCACTACTTTATATCCTTCTTCTCTAAGAATTTTACATGCCTGGGTTCCTGAATAATCAAACTCACTTGCCTGCCCTATTATTATGGGACCCGAGCCGATAATCATTATTTTTTTCAGATCTTTTCTTTTTGGCATATCTTTCTTTATTAGTTATCGGTTTTTATTTTTTAATTTAAAATTATTTATCATGTTTAAAAAATCATCAAAGAGATATTTAGAATCATCCGGACCTGGCTTTGCCTCAGGATGATACTGGACAGAAAAGGCATTTAAATCCTTGTAACTGATACCTTCCACTGTATTATCATTAAGATTGATATGTGTCACCTCAAAATCGGCACCACTGATATCTTCCAAAGACTTCATATCTACGTTGAAACCATGATTCTGTGCAGTTATCTCAATTTTACCAGTACGTATATTCTTCACAGGATGATTTCCTCCGTGATGTCCGAATTTAAGCTTGAATGTTTTTGCCCCAAGCGCTATTGCCAGCAACTGATGACCCAGACAGATTCCGAATACAGGCTTCTTATTCAAGAACTTTTTTATTTCAACAATTGCATAATCAACAGCCTCCGGATCTCCGGGTCCATTTGATAAAAATATACCGTCTGGATTCTCTTTCAGGATTTCCTCAGCAGAAGTGTCCGGAGGGACTACTTTTACTTTTAAACCAACATCAGACAGGCATTTCAGTATGCTTGTTTTGATTCCGTAATCCACAGCTATTATGTAATGCCTGGGATTTTTTATATTTCTATTATAAATATACGCTTTTTTGCAAGAAACATTTCTGGTCAGATCCCTGCCTACAAGTCCGGGATATTTTTCCAAACTGGAAATCAGGTAATCCATGTCAGAACTCTTTGTTGAAATAATTCCCTTCATGGCCCCTTTGATCCTTATATGTCTTGTAAGTTCACGTGTATCAATATCATGAATTCCTACTATCCCGTTTTTCTTCAGATAGCTGTCAAGACTTTCAGTTGCTCTGTAATTACTGTAGAAATCAAGATATTCTTTAACTATCAGACCTGATACCTGGATTTTATCAGATTCGGTATCCTTTTTATTCACACCATAATTTCCTATCTGAGGATAGGTCATTGTAACAATCTGTTCAC
Organism: Actinomycetota bacterium; assembly: GCA_003486795.1. The sequence goes on along the minus strand of DNFX01000009.1, from coordinate 2,029 downwards.
AATATGAGGGATCAGTCAGTATTTCCTGATATCCCATCATAGATGTGTTAAATACAACTTCTCCCATCAATTCGCCCGGTGAGCCAAAACTTTTTCCTATAAATTTCTTTCCATCCTCAAGAACAAGTAAAGCTTTCAAGAAAAATCTTCTCCTTGGCATCTGTTTGTATTAATAAATCTCAGACAGCCATTGACTATAGTATAAATTACATCTCCGTAAAGATCTGTATTTAGAAAAGAACTATTTCTGCTTTTGGAAACAATCATTTCTTTTGAATATTTTCCAAGACAATTCACATCAGTAATACTGATATTTGCAAGCTCCCCTTCTTTTATTACATTTTCCCTGACACCTATTATTTTTGAAGGAGAAGATGAGATAAGTTCAATAACTCTCTCAAGACTGATTTTTTCTTCTCTGTATAGTTTGGTCATACTGGCTTTAAACAATGTTTCAAGACCTATTGAGCCAAATGCAGCTTCATTAAAACTTATATTTTTTTCTGCTTCAGAATGAGGTGCATGATCGCTTGCAATTGCATCTATCGTTCCATCTTTTATTCCTTCAATTATGCTCCTTCTGTCGTTTTCACTTCTTATCGGAGGTTTTATCTTGAAGTTCGTATCGAAATCTTTTATGCATTCATCATTAAAGAAAAAATGTTCAGGAGTAACATCACAGGTTACCCTGACATTATCTTTTTTAGCCATTCTGACATAATTGACTGAAGCAGCACTGCTTAAGTGTGTCAAATGAATTCTTGCACCTGTTTTCTTTGCAAGTATAAGGTCTCTGGCTATCATTATATCCTCACTCAGATTTGAAATACCCTCAAGTCCTTTAGCAGCAGAAAAGCTTCCATCGTGCACAACGCCATTTTCAGAAAAACTGTAGTCTTCTTCATGAAGAATAAGCAATGTATCCATCTGGGCAGCATACTTCATAATTTCATACATGAGTCTCGAATTCTGTATTCCTCTGCCATCATCAGAAAAAGCTACTGCACCTGCTTCTTTCAGCAGACCAAATTCGGTTATAACTTCCCCTTCAAGATTTCTGGTAATAGCTGCCACTGGATAAATATTATAATCATTGATTAAGGCACTCATTTTAAGATATTTCACCAGAAAAGGTACATCTATAACCGGGCTTGTATTCGGCATGCACGCAAGAGAAGTTATTCCGCCTCTGATTGCTGAATTTATTCCGCTGGATATGTCTTCTTTATATTCATAACCGGGGTCTCTCAAATGAACATGCATATCAAAAAAACCGGGACATATAAGTAAATTATCTGCGTCAATAATTTTGAAAAGTTTTTTATCATTCTCGCTGACTTTAATTTTTTTCTCTACCTTCCTGATTATTCCATTTTCTATCATTATGTCTGATCTGAAGGTCTTGCCGGCTTTTGTGTCGATAATGTTACCGTTTATTATAAGTATGTTATTTAATTTTTGTGCCTTGTTTTTAATTGTATTCATAATTCAAATTTATTTAATTAAAAAATTATTACTTCTGACTTAATAAGTAATGTAAAAGCGCCATCCTGACAGCAACACCGTTACCAACCTGCTCACCTATTTTGATTTTTGCAGGGTTTTCATTTTCCATATCAATAATTCTCCAGTCTATTTCAATTCCGCGATTGACAGGCCCCGGATGCATAAGGATAGAGCATGGTTTCATTCTTTCAAACCTGGGGATATCCATACTGAAAAATCTGTTATATTCCCTTACAGACGGATAGAATTTTTTATTCTGTCTTTCAAATTGCATCCTGAGCATATATATAACATCACATTTATCTATAACCTCATCAATACAATTGAAATTATTAATATTAAAATAACTCATATCCTCAGGCAAAAGCATCGATGGTGAAACAGTGCATATATCAAAATCCATTTTTTTAAAAAGAGTTATATCAGATCTGGCAACTCTGCTGTTCAGTATATCTCCGACTATTGCAACTTTTATTTTTTCAAGCCTTTTAAAATGGTCATATATGGTAAAAAGATCCAGCAG
>DNFX01000297.1 GCA_003486795.1 Actinomycetota bacterium | reverse complement strand
ATATTCTCCTTATGAACTGATGTTATCAAGTTACGTATTTTTCACAGGAGTGTCTGTTTGTTGTCGAACATAATAAACTGTCTGCTGATCAAACCCCGATTAATGGGTAATGATTCATAAAGATAGAGATTCACTTATAAATAAAAATATTTTGAAGCAGTATTTAAACAGGCAGTGTTAAGTCATAAACAGCATGTATGGTCTGTGGATCAATAATCAGTATTTACTGAAAAAGGAAAGGAGTTGTTTATGAGGATAAAGGTTTTTTTTGTTTTCATCCTGATTTCATTAATGTTTTATGCCGGATGTGCTTCCGGTCCAGGCATTAAAAAAATCAATAAGGAAATTGAGGGGTATGAGCTTCCTGAAAAACCTGCAGAGAACAAGGCAATGGTTTATGTTGTGAGGCCGGGATCAACAGGTTTTTTGATAAAATTCGGAGTATATATCAATGAAAAAAATAGCGGGAATAAAGTCGGCAGTACAGGGGCAAATGAATACATTAATTTCGAATTGGACCCTGCTGAATATATTATAATGTCCCAGGCAGAAAACCTTGCAAAATATATTTTACAGGCGGAAAAAAATAAAACATATTTCCTGAAGCAGATATCCAGGACGGGGCTGCTTTTCTCGAGGAACAAACTTGTTAAGATATCTGAAAATGAGGGAATGTACTGGGTAAAGCAGCTGAATAAAGTTTTAATAAAAGAGTAATAAATTCAATAAAAACTGCAGCCTGCTCATCAGTAAAACAGCGCAGGCTGTACTTGTTTCAGAAAAAATTTTATCAGAAATAACTTAATGATGAAGGATATCAATTGCGTTTCGTGATACTTTTTGTACAGATTTTACTGAAAAATCCAGATTCTGCTCAACAACACCGGTATAAATAATATCCATAATAATCACCTGGGAGAGTCGTGCATATGAAGTCAGGAGATAATCATCAAGTTCTTCATATTGTGACGTAATTTTTATGTCAGCCATCTTTAAAAGCGGAGATTTCCCTGGTCCGGTAATTGCGATGGTTTGTGCTCCATTGTTTTTTGCGATTTTTATCGCTGTATTTACGACTTCAGTTTTGCCTGAATAACTTAATGCTATTGCCACATCACCTTTATCTGCAATCGCCGCTGCAATACCCATTTCAGCAGGATCATTAAAAACTGCAGTTTTGATGCCGGCCCTGTAAAATCTCAAATACGAGTTTTTTCCTGCTATTGAAGAGGTCCCCACACAAAAAAAATATATATTTTTCCCGGCTTTGATAGTATTTATTGCTTTTAATATCTCAATTGTATCCAGGTTATTGAGAGTCAGCTGAATATTTGTTATATATTCTGTCTTTATTTTACTGATTAAATCAGAAATGGGATTACCTGTGTCGAAATTTTCAGTAACGTCGGAATCATTTTTTTCATGCCGTGAACTGCAGTCAATTCTTACAAGGGCATACTTGAAATTCTGAAAATTGCTGAAACCGATTTTGCGGATAAATCTTGTTATTGTTGCTTCTGAAACATCACAGTTAAGAGCCAGTTGTTTTATCTTCAAATATTGCAGTTCATTTTTATTCGAAATAATATATTCAGCAACTTTCTGCTGTGCTTTGTTGAATGATGGTATTAAGTTTTGAATTCTGACAAACAGATTGTTTATGAATATTTCATCCTGTTCCATTTTTTTAAAATAAGGCAAATAAATTTATTATGCAATAAAAAAATCTTATTTTGCATTTATTTTTAAAATAAAATAACTTGACATCTGAATTGGCAATGCTATAATTCCTAAAATGAAATTAAATTTCAAAAAAAATAAAATTTCATTTCATAAACGCCCGGCCGGCTGTTTAATAAAAATTAAAGGATGAGTATATGGAAAGTTTGATTTCCCCTGACAGTCNNTTGATTTTATCTGTTATGATGATAATGATTGCTTTGTCTTTTTATTTGCAAAAGTATAAATTATTCAGGTCACTGGGACCAGTAATAACAGTAATTGTTTTTGGAGCTATATTATCCAATCTTGGCATAATGCCGAAATGGTCTGATTCTTATAATTTTATTTTTGAATATGCAGTCCCGGTTTCTCTTTGTCTGTTTTTGCTGCATATTGATGTCAAAAAATTTCTTAAAGTCGCAAAAAATCCTATGCTTGCAATGTGTCTGGGGTTATTCAGTATTTGCCTTGTTGCTCTTGGCATGGGGATAATTTTTGCTCCTAAAATTTTTGAAGGCTGGAAAATTGCCGGAATGTTTATTGGAACATATACAGGAGGAAGCCCCAATCTTACCGCGATAGCCCAGGGACTAAACGCAACACCGGATACAATTGTAGCTGGTAACGCTGCTGATTATGCAATAGGACTGCCAACAATTCTTGTTTTTATGGCTTTGCCCCGTTTAATAGGCAAGGCAAAATGGTTTCAGAAATTCTGGCCGTATTCTCTAAAAGATACACAGCTTGCCGCGGCTGATGATGAAAAACTTTTCAGTCATATTGAATGGTCAATTAAGGATATTTCCATACTAATGGCTTTATCATTTACAATTGTTTCAGTCTGTACTTTAGTAACTGGACAATTTTCTGATCTTGTTGCAAGCGCGACAAGAATACTTTTGATAACTACCGTCGCGATTATAATGGCACAGTTTGAGCCGGTTAAAAAACTAAAGGGTTCTGTTGATCTCGGTTTTTATATTTGTCTGTTTTTCCTTTGTATAATTGGTTTTATGCTTAATATCAAGGAAGTACTAAACGCGGCTCCAATGGTAGCATTTTTCTGTTTTTCAGTTGTTCTTGGTTCAGTTATTCTTCATCTCATTCTGTGTAGAATATTTAAAATTGAATGGCAGTATTATATCGTATCATCAGTTGCAGCAATCTGGGACGGTCCGACAACAGCGATGCTTGCAGGATCTCAGGGCTGGACTTCACTTATGCCTGTAGCAATTATTCTTGGAGCATTTGGTGAGGCTTGCGGTAATTATCTGGGAATCGGAATTGCTTTTTTAATAAAAACACTGATAGGCGCATAAATAATAACAGAAAAGGTCATAATCTTAATAACATGGATTGTGACCTTTAAAATTAAAAAAGTTCATTTGGTGAAAACTTAATAATTTTGTCAGGACTTCCAAAGGGTGTAAAGTGAATAATAAATCAGATATTGAATTTAAATATGCAGACTTTCTTAAACAAATTATAGCAATTCCTTCTTATACAGGTAATGAAAAAGATCTTGCAGAATTTTTTAAAAAAAGCTTTATGGATAATAATATTCCTGATTGCTTTATAGATGGATGCGGGAATATTATCGCTGTTCTTCGTGGCAGTGGAAAAGGACCTGATATATTACTGAATGGTCATCTTGATACTGTACCGGCAGGAAATATTGAGGAATGGTTTCCTTACGATCCTTTTAAGGCGATTATTGATGATGAAAATAATCTTTACGGCAGGGGAGCCTGTGATATGAAGGGCGGTCTTGCGGTATTTTTTTTCGTTATGCTTCATTATCATAATTTGATGGATAAGGGGTTCAGGCTTCCCGGAGATCTGATTTTTTCCGCGGTAGTTCATGAAGAAGCGGCGGAAATGCTTGGTATGGAGTATCTGATTGAAAAGACTTTACCGGAAAACAACCTCAGATGTGATGTAGTTTTTTTTGCGGAACCTACAGACGGAGAACTTGCAATCGGGCAGCGTGGAAAAATCGAACTGGTGATTAAGACATCAGGAAAAACTGCGCACTCCTCAAATCCAAAAGAAGGAATCAACGCACTTCAAAAAATGCTTCCTGTTATGGATTATATTTTTAATAAAATGCCTGTGAGTATGAACACGCATCCCTTATTCGGGGAAGGTACTGTAA
>DNFX01000084.1 GCA_003486795.1 Actinomycetota bacterium | reverse complement strand
CAATCTCTTTTAATGATTTTCTTGTCCCAAGAATTGGAAAACTTAAGGGATGGTCGTTTAGAACCATTTCATAAAAATAATTAAGGATATCTTCCGAAGGTGTATCCTCTACCATTTTTATTTCTTCAAGTATTATTTTTTTTTCTGTGGCAAGACTTTCTGCTGAAAAAACTGCATTAAATACAATGTCAAATAATAATTCTGTGCATTTCTGCAGATGAGTATCTATAAAATCACAATAAAAACATGAATTTTCTTTATCTGTAAAAGCATTGAAATCCGCACCGATTGAATCAAATTCAATCGCTATTTCTTTATTGGATCTTTTTTTTGTACCTTTAAAAACGAGATGCTCGATAAGATGGGTTATTCCATTTATTCTTTTGTCTTCATTTCTTGAACCACTGGCAACCCAGAGACCTAAAGATATGGACCTGAAATAAGGTATATACTCACTGACAATTCTGATACCGTTGTCTAATTCAGTGATTTCATAATTTTCTAAAACAGGTTTGGACAATACTAAAATCAACTACCTTTCTGAACAATTTTTCAGGGATACAATATCAGGCACGTTCGAGGGAAATTTTTCTGTCTTTTTTATCTATGAATAATACTTTCACCATAAGTTTTTCATTCAGCTTGAGAAAATCTTCAACTTTTTCTACTCTTTGGTCTGATATCTTTGAAATATGTAGCAAGCCATCAATGCCGGGAATAAGATTCACAAAAGCACCGAATTTGGTAATACCTACAACTGTTCCAAGATATTCATCACCAATATTTATATCATCAAAACCTTTTACAAGTGCTTCGATTTTCTTTCTGGCAAGAAGAACGTTGTTCTCATTCGATGATGTTATCTGTACTACACCTTCATTATCTTCATCATATAATTCAATCTCTTCAAGATCAAACTCTTCCTTTATAGCTTTGATATTTTTACCACCGGGACCTATTATCTCTCCTATTTTATCCTTTGGAATTCTGAAAGTAGTTATCTTGGGTGCACATGATGAAAGATTCTCCCTGTAGTGCGGAATTGTTTCAAGCATTTTTTCAAGAATAAACAGTCTTCCTTTTTTAGCCTGTAGTATGGCATCTTTTATAACATCTACTGATATACCTTTTATCTTGATGTCCATTTGCAGAGCCGTAATTCCTTTTTCAGTCCCAGCTACTTTAAAATCCATATCACCATAAAAATCTTCTATTCCCTGTATATCCGAAAGCACCTTAAATGCATCGCCTTCACCCTTTATGAGTCCCATTGCTATCCCTGAAACAGGATTTTTTATCGGAACGCCGGCATCCATGAGCGCCAGGGTGCAGCCGCATACGCTCGCCATTGAAGTAGAGCCGTTAGATTCCAGGATTTCAGAAACAAGCCTCAATGCATAAGGAAANNATACAAGGCCCATTGCTATTCCGGAAACAGGATTTACAATAGGAACTCCTGCATCCATAAGAGCAAGAGTCGAGCCGCATACGCTTGCCATTGAAGTAGAACCGTTGGAAGAAAGTATTTCTGAAACAAGTCTCAGGGAATAAGGGAAATTTTCTTTATCAGGTATCATCGGTTTTATTGCTCTTTCAGCCAGGGCGCCGTGGCCGATCTCTCTTCTTTTGGGACCCCTTGACATGCCTGTTTCTCCAACTGAAAAAGCAGGAAAGTTATAATGATGCATAAATCTTTTAAATTCTTCATTATCTATGCTGTCAATCCTTTGTGATTCCTTCATTGAGCCAAGCGCAAGTATTGTCAAAGCCTGTGACTTTCCTCTTGTAAATAAGCCGGTTCCATGTGTTGTTTCAGGAAATAATCCCACTTCACAACTTATCGGACGTATTTCATCCGGTTTTCTTCCGTCAGGACGGATATTTTTTTCAATAATAGTTTTTCTTACAAGCTTTCTCTCTATTTCCTTGAGAGCATACTCAATGCTGGGTATACTGTCCGAAAATTCTTCAGAAATTGTCTCTGTGATATTCTGGGATATTTTTTTAAGTTCATCCTGAAAATAACCTTTTTTGGAATTTTCGAGTATTTTGTCAATCTGCCCTGATTCTGAATATTTTACTATTTCTTCAAGTTTTTCTGATATCGGACCGCTCGCAAGTTCAGTTACTTTGTTTTTTACCTCATCATTTACTATAAAAAGAATTGGCTGCTTTTTATCAAGACCTACCGATTTTTGAAAATCTTTCTGGATTTTTATTATTTTTCTTATTTCCTCATGTGCTATTTCTATTGCATCAATTATTACTTGTTCGCTGGCTTCATTGCATCCTGCCTCAACCATTAAAATAGCATTTTCGGTACCTGCAATAATTATATCAACATCTGAATTTTCTATCTGATCATAACTGGGATTTACAATATATTCTTCATTTATTCTGCCGATTCTTACAGCTCCTATTGGTTCTTCAAAAGGAATATCTGAAATAGTTAAAGCCATGGAAGCTCCATTGATAACCAGAACATCAAAAGGATTAATCTGGTCAACGGATAATACTGTAGCCACTATCTGGACTTCATTTCTAAAATTCTTGTCAAAAAGCGGCCTTAGTGGTCGGTCAGTGAGTCTGGAGAGAAGAATAGCTTTGTCACTTGCCTTGCCTTCTCTTTTAAAGAATCCTCCGGGTATTTTCCCTGCTGCATACATTCTTTCTTCAACATCGACAACCAGGGGAAAAAAGTCACTATTTCTGTCTGCATTTTCTGACATAACTGCAGTTACAAGCACACCACTGCTGCCACATTTTACAAGAACAGATCCGTTTGCCTGTTTTGCAAGTTTACCTGTTGAAAAAGAAATGGTTTTTCCACCTATCTCAACTCCTATATTGTCTTCATTGATATAATTATTTTTTTCATTCATTACTTATTAATCATTCTCCAAGCAAAATTATTTATATTTATTATTTTCAGTTTACAACTTCTATTTCCTAAGCCCAAGTTCCTTTATCAGACTTTTATACTTAGCAAGATCATTATTCTTTAAGTATTCAATAAGTCTTTTTCTTCTTCCAACCATAGTTACAAGTCCTCTTCTTGAAGAATGATCGGTTTTATTCATTTTAAGATGTTCATTTAATCTGTTTATTCTAGTAGTTAAAATAGCAATCTGCACTTCTGCCGAACCAGTATCGCTTTCATGTATTTTAAACTTACCGATTATGTCCTGTTTTAATTCTTTAGTAATAGACAATTTCTAAGTTCACCCCTTTTATTAATTATTATACAGAAAAAATATTTTATTCATTCAAATCATTAAAAATAATAATTGCACAAGTTTATATTATTATTAAATTTTAAATAATTAGTCAAATAATTTTTTTAAAACAATAATACCACTATATTATTTTATTATTAAGACTAAAAAATTATTTTTCGTTAAACCAGATTTAATCTTATTCATTATTATTATAGTTTTTAACTTTAAAAAATTCTATTCCTTCTTTTATATCAGAATTTATCTGCTTTATCAGGCTATTCTCATCTGAAAACTTTTTTTCCTGTCTGTAAAACTTTATCAGTTCAACATTTATCAATTTACTATAAATCTCATTTTTAAACCCGATTATATGTGCTTCAAGCAATAGTTTTCTTAAAGAAAAAGTCGGATTGTTCCCTATATTCACGATACATGGAAATATTTTTTTATAACCCTGAATTTTTATTCTGGCAAAATAGACACCTTTTTTGGGAATCATATAATTTTCGTCAAGTTCAATATTTGCAGTAGGAAAACCTAATTTGCTTCCCCTGTTAAAACCTCTGACAACTTTTCCGGAGATTGACGGGTAACGACCCAAAAAAAGCTTTATGTTGTCAATATCTCCCTCTTCATAAAACTTTCTGATCACTGTACTTGAAATAACTTTCCCGTTAATCTTTATCAGGTCGATTATATTTATAATTACTTCTGAATCCTTAAAATAATCAGTTAAAAAACCAGTATTGCCGGAAGCATTTTTTCCAAATTTGAAATTCTCTCCTACAAAAACTTCTGCAGCATTTAGTTTTTTGACAATGATATCTTCACAAAACTGACCGGGAGTAAGATCCGCAAAATATTTATCAAAATCAACTGTAACTATTTGATGGATTCCCAGCCTGCTTATTATTTTTATTTTTTCTTCAAAAGAAATAATTAATTTTTTTTCTTTTCTCCCGGTTATTATATTCTGGGGGGGTTTGGCAAAAGTCAATGCAAGACTTTTTTTACCGGACTGCAGTGCTTTCGTCACACATTTCTCTATGATATTTTCATGGCCTTTATGCACACCATCAAAAAATCCGATGACTACCACATTTTTTTCTTTAAAATAACTATCTTTTATTTCACTAAGTCTGGTTATTTTTAACATATCAGGATGCTCTAATTGGTTAAAAGAAATTTTGAAAGTTTTTTATTTTCATCTGAGATTTTTTTCAGACTGAACTTAATAACTGCTCTGTGAAAATAAGATTTTTTATATTTTCCTGTCTTTATGATTATTATTTCTCCGGGTTCAAATTCAAGTTCACTGTTTAAGCGTGGCTCTACCATTTCTTCATATAAGGGACTGTTCCTTTCAAGAATACCAAGGAATCTTTCATCAACATACACTTTTTTATATTTATCAGTCATTTCATTTAGAGTAATTAATGATTTGATTTTTTTAATATCAGCCTCGTTTATTTTACGGTCATAATAATCACTTAAAAAATTTAAAGCCTCTTCCAGTCTGAAAGCATTTTCATTAAAATAATCTCCTATTCTCACTCTTTTAAGTTCTGCCATTGCAGCTCCGCAACCTATCCTTTCGCCAATATCATTTGCAATTGCCCTTATATATGTACCCGAACTGACTGAAATTCTTAAATATAAATCAGGTGGCTGAAATTTAATTATACTTATTTTATTTATTCTGACATTATTTTTTATTTTATCAGTCTCAATATTTTTACGTGCATATTCATATAAGTGTCTTCCTTTTATCTTTTTTGCACTAAATACTGGTATTGTCTGACTGTAATCTCCCTCAAAATCATTAATTATATCAGAGAGATAACTTTCTTCCAGTCTGGGGACTTCACATATTTTTATGGTTCTGCCATTAAGATCATGGGAATCTGTTCTTATTCCCAGTTTTACCAAAGTAATATATTCTTTATCTAGTGATAAAAAATCAGAGGATAATTTTACGGCTTTGTTTAAAAGTATAATAAGCAAACCTTCTGCAATGGGATCAAGAGTACCTGTATGACCTATTTTGTTAAAAAAAAACTTTTTTTAAGAATTCTGAGAATATCAAATGAAGTCATTCCCGGACTTTTATTTATTAATACTGCTCCGTTGAAATCAATTATTTTTTTTGAATTCATTTTTAGCAAATTTCTTAAAAATTATTATTTATTGCGTAGTCAAGTTCCCTGACAGATTTTTTCAGAGTACCGGTTGCAATATATGCGGAAGCCATTTTATGTCCGCCTCCCCCGAATTTTTCAGCAATTGCAGCAACATTTACTGATTCGTCAGAAGATCTTAATGAGACTTTGTAATTATTTTTTTTTACTTCTTTAAATAGTGCTGCAACTTTTACATCCTTTGCAGTTCTGAGTATTTCGATTATCCCGTCATTGGAAGAAAAGGAAAGATTCAGTTTTCTAAAATCATTTATCTTCGTATAAGAATAAATAAGATTGTTGTTTTTAAGAATTTTTGACCTCTTAAACACTATTGCAAGAAGTTTGAACCTGTTTGCAGGCTCACTCTCATAAATACTGCTGTATATCCGGGACGGATTAATATTATATTCAAGAAGATTGCTTATTATTTTATGTACTTCTTTGGTAGTGTTTGAATATTGGAATTTTCCCGTATCTGTCAATATGCCTGTATATAAAGCTTCTGCAATATCTCTATCTATCTTTTCATTAAAAAACTGCTCAAATAAAAGATAAATTATCTCACAGGTCGCAGACTTTTCAGGGAAAACTATATTAATGTTTCCAAAATAGGTATTGCTCAGATGATGATCTATATTTATTATTTTTTCTGATTTTTTCATTACTTCTTCATAATCAATCCTGATTCTCTCTATATCACCACAATCAACAAAAATTGATATATATTTTATACTGTTATCAATATCATCAAGTGATTTCAGTATATTTTCATTATTTGAAAGAAATT
>DNFX01000150.1 GCA_003486795.1 Actinomycetota bacterium | reverse complement strand
TGACCTGCTAAAAACAAATCTACTCCGACTTTATTTGCAAATTCTACTCCATCAGGGCTATGATGTAATAAAATTGAGGGAATGTTTTTTTCTATTTTTAAAGACGACAACACAGTTTTTATCGTAGCTCCCTGTCCAGATGCATGGATATTAACCTCATTTTTATCGGCAAGCATATGGGTTAACCCTATAATTTGAAATTCACCCAAATGAGTAACTTCATTTTCTAAAACAAGGACACCTGTTTCCCGTAACTTATTCTTTATTAATTTTGAGCCAGTATAACCATCATGATTTCCTTCAACATAATAAATTGGAATATCGAGTTCTTTAAGAGGAGAAAGAACGTCCATATTCAGGTTATACTTGCCATCAAACAAATCGCCTGTTATAAAAATAACGGCAACATTTTGCGTTTTAGTCGCATTCACTATTTTTTGCATAAATGCTTTACCTCTGAAATGTCCTAAATGAACATCAGACACATGCATTGCCCGAACTTGTTTGGTTATTCCCTTTATAGGGAATGGTAATTTGAGTTGTTTTTAAATTATATGAATTCCAGATGCCGTATGCTGAAACTATTAATGTCAGGGATATTGCAGCAAGACCATAAAATGCAGGCTTGACTTTTATAATAAAATGCAGTAAATCAATGAATAGCACTGATAGTATTAAATACAAAAGAATGCCCATTGTTGTGGCTGCTATCATATAAAAAATATTACCAGCCTTGTTTGTAGAGTTTGTAAAAACAATTATTCCCACAAACATGAAAAATGTTAAGAAAGCAAATATTACATATACGTTATTAATACTTGATATACTAAAATACCATGCAAATCGATGTGATAAATAGATATTCGCACCAACAAGAATACTTAAAAAAGTTACGACAAATAATAGTACGATTATGGTTTTCATTTTATAAATAATCTATCGCCTGTGTGCCGGCATTTTCCTGATTGTCTGTGTTTCATTATTGTTTGTTGTTTTTAAATTAACTGTTAATTAATTTCAAAATATCTTTTTCTATTTTTTTCGGTTTATCGGTTGGGGCATATCTTTTTATTGGATTACCATTTACATCTATTAAAAATTTAGTGAAATTCCACTTGATTTTATTTCCGAAATAACCTCCTTTTTTATTTTTCAGATAAGCAAAAACAGGATGCGTGTTTTTTCCGTTTACATCAATTTTCTCAGTAAGCTGAAAGGTAACACCATGATTGATCCTGCAAGCCTTTTCAACAGTGTCATTTGTTTCCGGCTCCTGGTTCATAAACTGATTGCTGGGAAATCCTAAAACAACAAGCCCTTTGTCTTTGTATTTTTGATGCAGTTTTTCCAATCCGTCAAATTGAGGCGCCAGTCCGCATTTTGTTGCAGTATTTACTATCAATACATTTTTGCCTTTGAAATTTTTCATTTCAATAATTTCTCCATTTGGCTTTTTTACGTGTAACTTATAAAATTCTGATTCCATAGTTTGATATTTACATTTTGTAAGTGTAATACCTGCCGTTAACTTTATCAATGATTATGTTTTTAAAGAATCTATTAATCCCTTATTTTATCGAGTAACCTGTTCAATTCTATTATTTCATCAGCGGTTAAATTTTCAAGAAGGGCATCTACCTTTTTTTCGCAATCATACGTTTTATCCAGTAGATCAAATCCTTTTTTTGTAATGGCTATATCTTTTTGCCGGCGGTCATCAGAATTTTCAGTCCTGTCGATATACCCTTTTTCATACAACCGGTCTATTATCCGGCTCACATCAGAACTTTTATCGAGCATGCGTTCTTTAATGTATCCGATTGAAGCAGGGCTTCCTGAACGATTACCACGTAATACCCTCAAAATATTATATTGAGGTTCTGTCAATCCATGAATCTTTAAATATTGCAGAAATTCATAACTTAACTGCTTAACAGTATAAGTTAAATTTATCATGCCTTTGTGATAATCGTTCCTGAAACGGCCTTTTATTTCATCCTCAATCTTCACTGAATCAGATTTTTAAAAGTTCCGGATTTCTTATAAATCCAACAACCCAGACCAAAAATAATACAATCACCGGCATAACAATACTCAAACCGCCTGTCATGTGAATAATAATTGCTCCGCCCATATAGGCACTGAGTAATAAAGTCCCATATATGTTTGTTTTTGGGAACAGGAAAAATAACGCCGAACCTATCTCACCCAAAGCAATAATAACCCGCCAATCGGCTAATTTCATTGCCGCCATTTGTTCGGGATGCAAAAACAGTTTTCCTGATGCACTGAAGAGATATAATGCTGTTAACATGCCGGCTATTATCCATGCTGCTATTCCTTTGTATTTTTTCATAATCAATAATCGTATCCATTTTCCCTATTTTTTACTATTCTGTCTCACTTGGTTTAAATCAATTAATTTGTCTGCTTCCTTGCATACTGCAATCTGACAGGAACAGCTGATAATTCTTAACTTTAAATCTACTACCTATCCAAATTTATATCCAGAAATACTTACACCCATCAAAGATTCTGAATAATCCAGAGAACCTGTATCAGACCCCGCAGCGCCTGCAACTACAAAGAGTGGCAGTAGATGTTCGCTTCGGGGATGACTCTCTCTGGCTTTGGGCGCCTTCTCCCAGTTAATTAGCATCTCATTTCGTTTTTCAGCATCCTTGATCACAACTGAATTTGTGAGCCAGTCGTTGAATTGTTTCGAAATACCGGCTGCCGAAGAGCTCCTCGACATAAATCCCTGCATATTATGGTAACTCATAC
>DNFX01000218.1 GCA_003486795.1 Actinomycetota bacterium | reverse complement strand
AGACCTTTATAAAACCATTCTGTAATTCCGTCATCTTTTTTGCCCAGAACATACGCATGCCATGCATATGCAGCCATGCCACGCATTCCGAATAAAAGTGTGGAGCGAAGTGACACAATATCAGTATCGCCAGACCATAATGACTCTGCAGTAAAATCATTACTGCCTTTAAGCCTGTTTATTTCTTCCAGAACCTTTGAATTGAGTTCTTCAATACGCTTATGGTCAAAATTAACATTTGTAACTGTTGCAAAAAGACTCTGCATTACAAGCTCGTCAGCTTTTTTGCCCGGACTTTTACCTCCGGAAGCCATAGCAAGATTTACGAGTGAAGCTGTAAGCTTGTCCTGTTCATTGGCAACATCAGGTTTTTTCCCACAGGCGCCGGTTTTTAAACAACCCTTGCCTCCGGTAGTCTGCTCGCATTGAAAACAAAACATTTCACTCATATTCCCTCCGATTTCTTTAATACAATATTTATCTTTAATTATTATTTTTAAGAACTAAAATCACTTATGCTTCATCCAATTTTATTTTTTGGTTTTTATATAATATTTAATAACCCGGTATTAATCAAAAGCTTTTTTGAGCATATACTTTAATGCTTGATGCATAATCTTCCCGGCTGTCAAAAGGATATCCGGTTTCATCCATAACTTTTATATTTATAAAGCCTGCTCTTTTTATTAAATCCAGATAATCATCTTTTAATATTGCACCGGATATGCAGCCGACATAGGCAGTACTGTCGTTTTTTATATAATCAGGAAGCTCTTTTGTAAGAACTATATCCGAAACCATAATCCTGCCTCCGGGTTTTAAGACCCTGAAGGCTTCCATAAATACCCGCTCCTTATCTGGGGAAAGATTAATTACACAGTTTGAGATAATCACGTCTACTTCATTATCAGCACAGGGTAGATTTTCAATTTCTCCCAATCTGAACTCTACATTTGAAAAATTCCCTTTTACTGCATTATCTCTTGCTTTTTCCAGCATTTCGTAAGTCATGTCAACACCTATGACTTTTCCATCTGGTCCAATCTTTTCTGCTGCCAGAAAACAGTCAAATCCTGCGCCGCTCCCAAGATCAAGAACAGTCTCGCCCTCTTTGAGAGAAGCGATTGCAACAGGATTACCGCAGCCGAGACCAAGATTTGACCCCTCGGGTACTTTTTCGATATCTTCATAAGAGTATCCCATTTCAAGGCTTATCTCTTTTTCCATACCAGGTGTTCCACAGCAGTTACCTGCAGAAGATGGGCAGCATGAACCATTGTTCCGTGCTATTTTTGAATAACCTTCCCTTACGATTCTTTTTATGTCTCTTTCTTCCATTAAAATTCCTGTCTGTTCTTTATTTCAGTTTCTTAATCTCGTTATATAATGCCGCACCTGTTATATCTCCATAAAATACAAGCTCTCCGTTGAGGCGTGTGAGCGGCAGGGGATATCCGATATCTACTGCCTTTTTAACATTGCCGTACTGCTCCAGATCATTATTCTCTATATCGATAAAACTTAATTCTGTAATATCTTTTACATCACTATTATTTATAAAATCTTCCAGTTCCCTGTAAAGTACATCTGTCCTAATGGCGGTACAGCCATAGCTGCCGCAACTGCAGTTACATGCACCACTTCCGGCATTCTGTTCCGGGATTCCGAATTTTTCAACCTTTGCTTTTTTATCCATATTTATAAAACCTCCCTTTCAGGTATTAACATATTTTACATAGATATATTTCTATGTTTAAATATGTTAACCAATAAAAAAATAAATTGTCAAGAAATATAATTTGAATTAACATATCGATGAAAATGAATATGTTTTTGCAGATTATTTAAAATGGAAAATAGAAAATTGTCTTTAAGATAGCACATACGGATTATAAATAAAAACACTTAAAGATTGTAAAATCATTTTGAAAAACAGATATTTCAATGGATAAATTAAAAGAAACGGCAAAGTTAAACAAAGCCCTGTCTGATATAACAAGACTAAGGATAATGGTGCTTCTTTACAAAAGAAAAAAACTTTGTGTATGTGAAATAAAAGAAGTAATTGGTTTGTCCCAGCCTACAATTTCAAGCCATTTGAAAATACTTGAAAACGTAAATCTGGTAAAAAGTTTCAGGGAAGGAAAATGGATCAATTACAAAGTGCATGAAAATCTTGAAAAAGAAAAAAAACAGTACCTGGAATTTTTGATTTCCATGCTTAAAGACAATAACCAGACAACTGCTGACGTGGAAAGGGCAAAAAAAACAGACAGGTTCTGCTTTTGCAGACCATCAGTGAAAAAAAAGAAAGATATTGCCTAATAAGAATTCTAATAAGAATTTATTCTTATACAGTTTATATGAATATAACTATGAATGAATACCGGTTTTATGATAACCGGATTATTTATTATTATTTTAAAAAAATATTTTAAAAAAAATATTATGACCGGAAGGCTGAAATGATTGAAAAAGTTATCGAAAAAATGATCTTTTATTTTGAAAAAGATAGAAAAATGATTAATCATACTTTAAAAGTTTTTGGATTTGCAAGCACAATAGGCAGACTGGAAGGACTTCCTGAAGAAAAACAACTGACACTTGAACTTTCATCCATACTCCATGACATAGGTATTAAAATATCACGTGAAAAATATAATTCCTCTGATGCGCAATATCAGGAGAAAGAAGGACCTGCAATAGTAAAAAGCATGCTGGAACCTCTCGGATTCAGTAAAGATATTATAGACAGGGTATCTTTTATAGTAGGCAGCCATCATAGTTATGAAAAAATTGATGAAGCTGATTTCCGCATAGTAGTAGAAGCAGATTTTCTTGTCAACCTGGATGAAGGCTTTGTACCCATGAGTGATTTGGATATGCTCAGAAAACAATATTTCAAGACAAAGTCTTCAATAACAATTCTTGATTCAATGTATAAAAATTAAAAATCCCCTGATATTTTTTATTGACAGAGTTTATTAAATTTAAATATAATATAGAGAATTATCTATATCATAGATAAATATCTATATTGATAAGGTGATTTTAATGCAGGAAAAATATAATGATTTTGTTCAGATGTTCAAGGGTCTTGCTGATGAGACAAGGCTGAAAATAATTGACATGCTTTCATCTGGTGAATTGTGCGCATGCAAAATACTTAAGGAATTTGATATAACTCAGCCTACTCTTTCTTATCACATGAAAATACTGACAGACTGCGGGCTGGTAAATGCAAGAAGAGAAGGAGCATGGATGAAATATACCATAAATAATGAGAACTTTAAAAAATTAAAAGAGATTTTAAAATAAAAAAATTCAGTCGGGCTTATTTAAAAAAGATAACTGAAAAAATTTAACAAACAGGGAGTCAGATTTGGGTGCTTTGGTTTCGGTTTTTTCATGGCTTAATGATCAGCTTTTAAAAATGGAATGGCTTTACAGGCTTGTTCAGCTTCTTGTCGAAAAGGTTTT
>DNFX01000060.1:10398-15507 GCA_003486795.1 Actinomycetota bacterium | reverse complement strand
TTTTTGTTGAATCGATACGGCTCATCTGGCCTGCCCCTACGCCAACCGTGACTTCATTTTTTACTAACAGAATTGCATTTGATTTTACATTTTTTACAACCTGCCATCCAAACAGAAGATCCGCCCACTGGCTTTCATCAGGCTGTACATCCGTAACAACTTTCATCTCTTCAAAGTTATCGACTCCCATGTCCGAATCCTGAATTATAAGGCCTCCTTCAACACTTTTGATATCGGGATACATAATGGATCTGTCATTATTTTTTATTTTCGTTATATAATTTTTTAAATCAAAATTTACTTTTAAAACTCTTAAATTAGGTTTTTGGGAAAGCATTTCGATTGCTTTTTCTTCAAAATCAGGAGCTATTAGTATTTCAACATATTTATCCATCAGAAATTCTGTAGCTTTCTGATTCCATCTGTAATTGCTTGCAACTACACTGCCATAAGCACTTACCGGATCTGCTTCATAAGCTTTGGTATATGCTTCTTCAATGCTTTTCCCAATTGCACACCCGCAGGGATTATTATGCTTGATGACTGATACACAGGGTTTTTCAAATTCCCTTACAATATTAAAAGCAGCATTTCCATCAAGAATATTATTATAGGACAATTCCTTTCCCTGAAGCTGTTCTGCCATCACAAAACTCGATGGAAGTGCGTCTGTAAATTTATAATATGAAGCCTTCTGATGAGGATTTTCGCCATATCTGAGATTCTGTTTTTTCTCAATTGACAGCTTTATTTCATTTTTAAAACTATCATCACTATTTTTAAAAATATTAGCTCCTGTCATTATCTCCTTTAATGCTTTTGTATTTTCAACATTAAGGTTTTCATCGATTTTTATTCTTACAGAACCGAACTCAGGAATTTTTTTTATGAAATGATTAAAAATATAACTATCATACTCACAGGTATGTTTGAATGCTTTAATACTCAGTGAAAAAAGTATATTTTCTGACAAAGAACCTTTGTTTTTATCCATTTCATCAATGATTATGTCATAATCATCAGGATCTGTAACAACTGCTACTGAACTATTGTTTTTAGCTGCACTCCTTATCATTGTAGGGCCGCCTATATCAATGTTTTCTATAGCTTCTTCCATAGAGACATCCGGTTTAGCTATTGTTTCCCTGAAAGGATAAAGATTTACAACTACCATATCTATCTTTTTTATACCGGCTTTTTCTATCTGCTCCATATGAGACGGTATCTGCCTGTTTGCAAGAATTCCTCCATGAACAAAAGGATGCAGAGTCTTTACTCTCCCGTCCAGCATTTCAGGAAAACCTGTAAGTTCATCTATTTTTATGACTTTTACTCCTGCTTCGTTTAATGCCTTATAAGTGCCACCGGTTGATACTATCTGGATTCCAAACGATTCCAGTCCTCTGGCAAAATTAATTATCCCCCTTTTGTCAGATACGCTTATCAAAGCTCTCTCGATTTTAATCATGGATTTTCTTCCTTTCTGATATTGATACTTTTCTTCCATTTATTTCAAGCAAATCTTTGCAAAAATATTCCACAGCAAGAGGATAGATAAGATGCTCAGTTTTATGTATTTTCTCTTCCAGAGTTTTTATGGTTTCATTTTCTTCAATTTCAACAGCTCTCTGGATTATTACAGGTCCGTTATCAAGTTCGCTGTCAACAAAATGTACCGTTGCCCCCGTTACCTTAACGCCATATTCAAACGCATCCCTTATCCCGTGCATCCCCTTAAATGAAGGCAAAAGAGACGGATGGATATTTATAATCCTGTTTTCATAATTATTTATGAATTCAGGACTTAAAAGAAGCATATAGCCCGCAAGACATATAAGGTCTATTTTGTTTTCCAGCATCAGTTCAAGAATTTTTCTGTCAAAATCACTTCTTGAGCTAAAATCCCTGTGACTGAAGTAATAGGTTTTAATTGAATGCTTTTCTGCTCTCCTGAGAGCCTGGGCTTCGGGATTATTTGAAAAAACTATCAATATATCGCCATTGATATCTTTTATCATAGAGTATTCTATCAGTGCCTGCAGATTTGAACCGTTACCGCTGGCAAAAACTGCTATCCTTTTTCTTCTATTTTTCATAAGTTAAAAATCTGTATTTTTAAATATTTTTAATTATAACTTTACCGTTACCAGGAATAAGTTCTCCTATTTTATAAATATCTTCATTTAAGTCATTCATAATATCCGTAAGAATTCTGGAATCATTTTTATCTATAATAATTACAATTCCGATACCCATATTAAATACCCTGAACATTTCTTTTTCACTGACATTTCCTGATTTCTGGAGGAATTTAAAAATATCCGG
Organism: Actinomycetota bacterium; assembly: GCA_003486795.1. Next base: position 13,182 of record DNFX01000060.1, on the reverse strand, counting down.
AATTTTCCATGATTCCCTATCAATCAAAGCATCGCAGCCGGAAGGTATTATCCTGTTGATATTTTCATAGAACCCTCCACCGGTAATATGGGCAATTCCCTTGATCTTTATTTTCTTTTTTATAATATTTATTAGCTTTACGTATATTTTTGTAGGTGCAATAAGACTATTGCCAAGATTAATTTTATTTTTCCCGATATAGTAGTCTTTATTTAATTCAAGATTATTATCTGAAATTATTTTTCTAATAAGTGAATAGCCGTTACTGTGCGGTCCTGTTGAGGAAAATCCGAATATAATATCGCCCTGAGTGATTTTCTCTTTGTCAATTATTGCCCCCCTGTCAGTAATCCCAACAGCAAAACCTGCAAGATCTATATCATTGGCATTATAAACTCCTGGCATTTCAGCAGTTTCCCCTCCTATTAGAGAAACTCCGGCAATCCTACAGCCATCTGCAACAGAGCCTACTATTTCTTTTATTTTTTCCGGCACAAGTTTTCCACATGCAATATAATCCAGGAAAAAAAGAGGGTCTGCGCCACAGCAGATAATATCATTCACGCTCATGGCTACCAGATCCTGTCCTATGGTACTGAAATTATCTAATTTCTTTGCAATAAGTATCTTTGTTCCTACTCCGTCTGTTGATGAAACCAGAACAGGCTCTGTATATTTCTGTATATCAAGCCTGAAAAGGCCGGCATATGATGAAAGATCGTTCAATACATTTTTATCAAATGTTGAAATTACCTTGTTTTTAAATCCATTTATTGCTTCATTTGCCTTATCTATATTCACTCCTGAATCTGCATAGGAACTTTGTTTTTCTTTACTGCTCATAGTATCTCCGCATTTTATTTTTTTATATCGCTGTCAAAGGAATATTTATCATATTCAAGAACCTCTGATACATCTACCGGATAATCACCGTTAAAACATGCGAAACAGAAATTGTCTTTGGATTCACCTATTGCCCTGACCAGTCCGTCAATACTCAGATATGCAAGACTTTCTACTCCCAGAAACTTTCGTATCTCTTCCACAGTTCTGTGGTTTGCAATAAATTCTGTCTGGGCAGCCATATCAATGCCGTAAAAACAGGGATAAATCAAAGGCGGTGAACTAATTCTCATGTGTATCTCTCTTGCGCCGGCATTATACAGCATTTTTACTATCTGCCTGGAAGTATTTCCTCTTACAATAGAATCATCTACAACAACAAGTCTCTTGTTCTTTATTATATCCTTAAGTGGGTTAAGTTTTAATTTCACTCCTATTTCCCTTATTTCCTGGCTGGGCTGTATGAATGTTCTGCCTATATATCTGTTTTTTATAAAACCTTCGACATAAGGAATTCTGGAAGCAGAAGAATATCCTATCGCTGCAGGAGTTCCTGAGTCGGGTACAGCAATGACAAGATCTGCATCAGCTTTTGATTCTCTTGCAAGTTCCTGCCCCATTCTGTGTCTGACTTCATACATATTCTTTTTATAAAGATAACTATCTGGGCGTGCAAAATAAATCAGCTCAAATACACACATTGATTTTCTTCCAACAGAAAATATCATCTGTGATCTTAGCCCGTTACTATCTATTACCACAAACTCTCCCGGATCTATCTCTCTGATATATATTGCATCTATAATATCAAGTGCACATGTTTCAGAAGCAATAATATAACTATCACCTTTTCTGCCTAAAGCCATGGGCCTGAATCCGTTCGGATCTCTTAAACCGATGATTTTATCTACGGTAAGGATCAAAATAGAGTAAGAGCCTTTCACCTTTGAGACAGCCTCTTTAATAGCTTCTTCTATTGTTTCCCTGTCAGAGGTTTCAATCAAAGAAGCGAAAATTTCAGTATCAGTAGATGTTTCGAATTTCACACCTTTTTTTAGCTGAGCGATTCTGAGTGCCTCAGTATTAATAAGATTTCCATTATGGGCAATTGCAAAACTCTGTCCTCTGAAAGTTCTGAAAAGTGGCTGGCTGTTTTTCCAGGCATTTCTTCCCTTTGTAGAATATCTGGAATGCCCTATGCCTATCTTCCCCTGAAGCGGAGCCAGATTCTGCTGGTTAAAAACACTTGAAACAAGACCCAGATCTTTATAAATTAAGATATATTCACCGTCAGAAACTGCAATTCCTGCGCTTTCCTGACCTCTGTGCTGAAGTGCCTGAAGACCATAAAAAATTATTTCGGCAACATTGCTTTCTTTTGAAAATATTCCGAATATTCCACACTCTTCATGTATTTCTGGTTTAAAAAGTTCATTACCGGTTTCTCTCAAACACTCTTTGTTCATACTGCTATTCTATCCTCACAAATCAATGTGCCATTATTTTTTCAATACTATTATCATAAATATTCTTTATTTCACTAATATCAATTTTTATCTCAGAATTTATATTAAGGACAGTCCCTTTGACTTTACCTATTTTTTCACAAGGTGTTTTTACATCCATACAGTACTCTTCAATTTCATTAAAATTTGACGGCAGACAGGAAACAACTATCTGTGACTGTGGTTCCGAGTAAAAAGTTTTAAGAAAATTATCCTCCAGAAGCTCTGCATTAATCTCTGCCCCTTTTTTTCCATAAATACAGCTTTCTGCAATCGTCACAGCCAGGCCTCCTGCAGAAACATCGTGAGCTGATTTTATCAATCCTCTTTCTATAAGTTCCAGGCAGGTTTTCTGTATCTTCTTTTCATATTCTATATCTATATCAGGGCAGACACCTTCGACTTTATTAAAAAATAAATCAAGAAATTCACTTCC
>DNFX01000060.1:5418-10354 GCA_003486795.1 Actinomycetota bacterium | reverse complement strand
CTTTATCAGGCCTGCTGTTGCTATTATAGGAGTCGGATGGATTGCTTTTCCAAAGCTTTCATTATAAAAACTTACATTTCCGCTTATAACCGGTATGTCAAGAACCTCACAGGCCTTTATTATGCCGTCAATTGCGTTTTTAAACTGCCAGAAAATACCAGGTTTTTCAGGTGTTCCGAAATTAAGGCAGTCTGTAAGTCCGATAGGAAAAGCACCACTGCAGACAAGGTTCCGTGCAGTTTCAGCAACAGCAATCAATGCACCCCTGAAAGGATCAAGATAACAATATCTTCCGTTTCCGTCACAGGAAAATGCAACAGCCTTTTTTGTGTTTTTTATTCTTATTACTGCAGAATCATGTCCCGGAAGAATAGCTGTATTCGTCTGCACCATATGATCATATTGTTCCCAAACCCACTTCTTACTGCAGATGTTGGTTGAAGAAATCATCTTTTCAAATATTTCATTATGCGAATATTTTTCCTCAATGCCTCTGTAATCATTGCTTTGCAGACTCTTTACAGGCATATTCCGGAGATATTTAGGTTTTTCATATTTATGATAATAAACAGGTGCCTCATCTGTAAGAGTTTTTACAGGTATTTCACCAAGCAGTTCATCTCCCCTGAATATTCTGTATAATCTGTTGTCTGTGACAGTTCCGATTACTTCACAATTTATATTCCATTCATTGCAAATTTTTTTTATTTCATCAAATTTTGAAGGCTCTATAAGAGCAAGCATTCTTTCCTGTGATTCGGATATCATAATTTCATAAGGGACCATACTCGGTTCCCTTAACGGAACCTTTGCAACATCTATATCAAGACCTACATCGCCTTTGCTGGCCATCTCCACCGAAGAACTTGTAATACCTGCCGCTCCCATATCCTGAAGTCCGAGTATAAGTTTTTTATCAAGAAGTTCAAGACACACTTCGAGTACTACTTTTTCCATAAATGGATCTCCCACCTGTACTGAGGGCCTTCTTGCCTCTGATTATTCATTAAGCTCATCAGATGCAAATGTAGCACCATGTATTCCGTCTCTTCCTGTACTTGAACCTATAAGCACAAGCTGATTACCGGGACCAAAGGCTTTTGATTTTATAAGTCCGTCCTTCTGTGCAAGGCCTACGCTCATAGCATTTACAAGACAGTTGCCCTCATATGTTTTGTCAAAATATACTTCTCCACCTATTGTAGGAATTCCCATACAATTTCCATAATCTCCTATGCCTTTTACAACCATTTCAAAAAGATATTTCTGACGCTGGGAAGAATCAAGTTTACCGAACCTTAATGAGTTAAGGCTGCATATCGGTCTTGCCCCCATAGCGAATATATCTCTTATTATCCCCCCTATTCCTGTTGCAGCTCCCTGATAAGGTTCTACAGCAGAAGGATGATTATGGGATTCCATTTTAAAAACCAAAGCCTGGTTATCTCCGATATCCAGAATTCCTGCATTTTCTCCAGGACCCTGCAATACATATGTACCTGTAGTCTTAAAATTCTTAAGCAATGGTTTTGAACTTTTATAACTGCAATGCTCTGACCACATTACCGAATAAATACTTAGTTCAAGATAATTAGGATTTCTCCCCAAAAACCCTTTTATCTTTTCAAACTCATTTTTTTTAAGACCAAGTTTTGAATATTCTTTTTCAACATCAAGCATTAAATCCACCCGTCATTAAATTTAATTTATTACAATATACTCAATTCTGAATTTCTTTTTCTCATTAAATATTATTGATCATAGATTCAAAAACAGCCCTGCCATCATCGGAACCAAGTATTTTCTCACAACAGGCTTCAGGATGTGGCATAAGTCCGAAAACATTTCTCTTTTTATTACAGATTCCTGCTATATTATCTATTGAACCGTTAGGGTTAGATAAAACATCAGTTTTACCTTCTGAATCACAGTATTTTAGTATAATCTGTTCGTTTTCCTTTATCTCAGACAAACCATTTTTATCAATATAATAATTCCCTTCATTATGTCTTATGGGCATCCTTATTATATCTTCTTTTTTGTATCCGGAAGTAAAAGGGTTGTCTGAATTAATAACCTTTAAGTAGGAATATCTGCAGATAAATTTTAAAGTATTGTTTCTAAGCATTGCGCCGGGAAGAAGATTTTCCTCAAGCAGTATCTGAAAACCATTGCATATACCTATTACAAGCCCCCCTTTTGATGCAAATTCTCTTACAAAAGACATTATGGGGGAAAACTTTGCAACAGCTCCGCTTCTGAGATAATCACCGTAAGAAAAACCACCAGGTATAATGATTGCATTTATTTCATTGTCATGACTTTCCTTATGCCAGATATACTTGCATCGAACTTTGAGAATATTGTTAAGAACATGAAAACAGTCAGCTTCACAATTCGTACCGGGAAAAACAAGAATACCAAAATATGGTTTTTTTTCAAAAGACATTATTCCCTCACCATTTCAAATCTATAATTTTCAATATTCGGATTGGAAAGAAGTTTGTCGCTCAGATAATCAATTTCTTTCTTTATCTCTTCTTCATTTTTACCCTTATCATCAACTTCAAGCTGTATAAATTTTCCAAAACGAACTTCGTTTACATTATCATATCCTATCTGTTTTATTGCTTTTTTAATTACGAGCCCCTGTGCATCCAGTATTTCTTTTTTAAGCGTCACATACACATTTACTTTTAGCATAGCTACTTACCTGTCCCTTTATCTGCATTAATTTTAAAAAATCAAATATCTTTTAGTCTGTCAATAATAGTATCAACATATTTTAAATGATAATTAACGTCAAACAGCTTCTTTATGTCATTTTCACTGATAATATCTGTTATTTTTTTCTCACCAAGAAGGTTTTCCAGAAAACTACCCTCTTCCTCCCATGCCTTTAGAGCAGCTCCCTGAACAAGTGCATATGCATCTTCTCTTAACATTCCCCTGTTTATTAATTCCAGCAATATCCTCTGGGAAAATATTATCCCTCCGTATTTCATCAGATTTCTTTCCATGTTTTTATCAAGCACTATTAAATTACTTAATATAAATGATGCTTTCTCAAGGATATAGTCAAGTATTATAAAACTGTCCGGAATTATTACTCTTTCCGCAGAAGAATGCGATATATCTCTTTCATGCCAGAGTGGCATATTTTCAAACCCTGTTAATGCATTGCTCCTTAAAACTCTTGCAAGTCCGCAAATCCTCTCGCATAAAATCGGATTTTTCTTATGCGGCATTGCAGAAGAACCTTTTTGTCCGGAAGTAAAAGGTTCTTCAACTTCCTTGACATCTGTTCTCTGCAGATTTCTTATTTCCAGTGCTATTTTTTCTATGGTGCCGCCTGTAATTGCAAGCGCACTCACTACTTCCGCATGCCTGTCTCTCTGTAGTATCTGTGTTGAAGCAGGAGAATTCTTTAAACCTAGTTTTTCACATACATATTTTTCAACTTCAGGAGACGTATTGGCATATGTTCCCACTGCACCACTGATTTTACCGTATCTTATATTATCCTTTGCATTTTGAAGTCTAAAATAATTTCTCTGCATTTCAAAAGCCCATACAGCAAACTTCAAACCGAAAGTAATCGGTTCTGCATGAATACCATGTGTTCTTCCAACCATTACTGTATATTTATATTTCTCTGCTTTTTCTTTAAGAATTTTTATAAACCCTGCTACTTTTTTTTCAATAATATCGAAAGCGTCAATTATTTGGAGAGACAGAGCCGTATCACCGACATCAGAAGATGTCAGACCGTAATGAAGATATTTGGAAGATTCACCTATATAAGAGCCTGCATTTGTGAGAAAAGCGATAACATCATGATTAGTTTTTTCTTCAATTTCAAGAATTTCCTGAAGCCTGAAATCAGCTTTATCATTTATTTCCCTTGCAGCTTTTTCAGGAATAATACCAAGCTCACCCTGAGTAAGGGCTACTGCTTTTTCAATCTGAATCCATTTTGCATATTTGTTTTCCTCAGACCAGACCTCACCCATCTCTTTTAAGGTATATCTGGATATCATTTCGTCTCCTTAATTAATCTAAAAATATTACAAAAATTACAAATTATTCTCCAAAACTCTTCTTTTAAATTCCTGATAGGAATCACTTTCCTTCAAATCAAGAAGAAACTCATCCCCATGATCAAAAAAAACCTGGTCATATGCTTCTATGCAGATATCTGCTACTTCTATTATCCATTTATTGCTTATTTCCCAGCTTTTTAATTCACTTAACCAGAAGATATCTTTTTTGGGGATTCTGGCTGTTATTAACTCTGTTAAGGCAGGGTCTTTGTTTGAAACCTGAAGTAAAAATTTATTTGTATCAGATAAAAAGGAAAGATTGGCAATTTTTAAATTAAAATCAGATTTCACTTTAACCTCATTCAGTAAAATAATTAAAATAAGAAATTTTTATCCTGCAGCTGAGTTGTATTTCCAGGTATAGCTGCATATATTAATAATAATCTAAACCACTCGGATATTTCAAATATGATTTAGCCCAGATTTTCATTTAAGTATCTTTTTGCCTCGTCAGGATCAACAATTACATAACTTATATTATCTATAGTTTTTGATTCTCCCGGCAAAGTAAGCAATATAAAATCATCCCTGCTGGTCATTAATTTCAGTGAAACTTTTATATAATCAAATGTATTGAAATCGGATCTGGTATCTTCATTAAGTATTTTAAGTACTTCAGGCAGCTGTGGTACTATTGAAAGATTTGCTTTTTGTTTAAATAATTCTGAAAGGATATACTTCTGCCTGTCCATTCTGTCAAAATCTCCCTTTGCGGTAGCTCTGCATCTTGAGAAAGCCAGTGCCTGCTCCCCTGTAAAATTATATGTTCCCGGATCAAAATCAGAGCCTGATTTATCATCATGAAGAGGTTCAGTTACTGTAATAGTAACTCC
>DNFX01000060.1:0-5407 GCA_003486795.1 Actinomycetota bacterium | reverse complement strand
TAGCCAGCATTACTTTATCTATTTTTATATCTGTCAGCTCGAATATTTCATTGACAACCATACTTGTTCCACCGTAAACATATGCAGCATTTATCTTGTTTGTTCCATAACCATCAAGTTCCACTTTTGTATCCCGGGGTATTGATATAAGGGCATTTTTACCATTATCTCCAATATGCAATACTATCATGGTATCCGTCCTGCCCTCAAACTTGCTTTCACCCTCTCTTTCATCTATTCCAAGAAAAAGGTAATCAGTACCATTATCTTTATATGATGAAAGTTCTTTGCTATATTCAATTTTTACAGAATCATCGCTGGCAATTTTTATGCCATTTCTACCGACAAAATAAAATATAGGAACTGAAGCAATAATTATAAGTATTATAAAAAAAATAAAGCAGCCTCTTACTTTTCTCATTTTTACTACTCCTTTTTTTAATATATTGTGTTAAGAGAAAAAATTTTTAAAATGCCTGTCCGGTATTAGAGAGGTAATATAAAGTATGCAAAAGCTTTTCTATCGGATCATTAGTCTGGATATTGACACTTGGAGGTGCTTCTATAGGTACTGAAGTATAGTTTATTATTACTTTTATGCCTGATTTGACCAGTAAGTCAGCCACATTCTGGGCGGAACTCTGGCTTACGGCAAGAATTGCAACTCTTATATTACTTTCAATTATGACATCTGGCAGAGAATTGATATCCATCACTTCTTTTTCAGATATTTTTCTGCCTATTATTTTTTCATTATTATCAAAAACATACTCGATATTAAAACCGAATTTTTTTAAAATCTGGTAATTGAGAATAGCTTTACCGAGATTACCTGCCCCGACAAGTATTAATTTTACATTTGCATCATGTCCAAGTATCTGATTAAAATTATTTATAAGGCCCTCAATATTAAAGCCCACGCCTCGCTTGCCCTTGATTCCCAGGTTAATCAGATCTCTTCTTACTTCAGCACTATTGATTTTTGTATTTTCACTTATATCACTGGAAGTAACCGTCCTTTTCCCAAAATCTTTGAGCTCAACAAGAAATCTGAGGTATTGGGAAATTCTTTGTATGACCCCTTCAGAAAAAATGAAATTTTTCATATCCTTACCTTAATGGAATATTAAATAAAACAAAAATTCAACCACTTAGTTTGTATCACTCTTGTAACAAAATTTCAAGTTAAAATTATAAAAAGATTTTAAGTGCTACTGAATGCGAAGGTCATATATTCCATCAGTGATTTTAAATCTTCTTCTGCATTTATTGCAGATTACCTCATTTTCGGTAAATAAAAGACCGGATTCATTATCTCTGCAGTAAGGGCACATTATCATTTCAGACAATGCAGAAGACATAGGAGGGCATGGAGTACTTTCTTCGCCTGCCTTAAATGATTTTATAAATATGCTTGGTCCGAGTTTCAGGAATGAAAAAACAGTCTGAGCAATATTTTCGATCTTAATTAATATTCTGGTTTTTATTTTCCTCTTTAAAAAAGATGCCCTGAAATTAGACACACTTATCAGTCTGTTAAATTTGAGACCACTTTTTTTTATATCTTCTAATATTTCTTTGGGATGATAATTCTTTATTGTATCACCTATATATAAAGGTTCAGGAGAAAAAGGAGATTTACCAGTTTTCCTTAAAATAAATTTCAGTATATTTTTAAGATTCTTTTTGTTTGCAAACTCTAATATAAATAAGCTGCCTTGCTTTAATACTCTTGAAACTTCATAAGTAAAATTCCTGGTAGAATTAAGATGGTGCATTAATCTTACAGAGATTACAGCGTCAAGTTTTCCGCTTTTCAAAGGGATGTTTTCAGCATCTGCTGCAATAAAATAAATATTTTCTGGCTTGTGGGCAGAATCATTTCCTGAATAAAAAGCATCGACAGACTTCCTGCTGTTTCTGAGATTATTAACCGAGTAGTCCAGCATAATGACTGTATCAAAATCATTATATTCATTAAATAATCTACCAAAACCACAGCCTATATCAGCAACTACACCTTTTTTGTCAAAATCTGTAAACAGTTTTCTTATCGCTATTCTTTCAGAATAATCTTCATACTCTCTCTTATTATCCTCCCAGAATTCTCTGTAATCATATGTTTCGTAATCTGATTTTCTTAATTCCAATACAAACTTCCCTTTTGATTTTCTAAAAACAGAATAAGGTTATATTAGTTATATAATGATTAAATTTCAATAACTTAATCAAGCTGAACTTCAGAAATCGATGCTTCTGCTGACATATTATTGCTATTATCAGAATCCAGTGATGAAAATTCAAGACTCGGGGCAACAACATCAGCAACAATATTCATTATATTTATTTTTTTACCTTCCTTGGTATCAAAACTTCTGTGGTTAAGGCGACCGCTGATAATTACTCTGTCACCCTTCTTTAGCTTGCTGGCGCAATTTTCTGCAAGACGGTTCCATGCAGTAACATTGAAAAAATCAACATTTTCGTTTTCATTTCCATCTTTATCTCTCCATTTTTTGTTTACAGCTATGCGCAGATCAGTAATTGCAAGTCCTTCATTTGTATATTTTATTTCTGGATCTCTTGAAAGATTGCCGAGTAAAACAAATTGATTTAAACTATTCATTTTTTCTCCCTTCTAAGACATTTTAAAAATTAAATTTGTATTTTTTGCAAAAATCAAAATCATCACTCCATGGATAAAGAATTTCTGATACAGATGTAGATGAAATACTTTCTGCCTGCAGTAATCTGTCAATAAAAACAAGATTAAGGGGTGTTTTTGCTGTAACGATTACTTCATCATAATCAACCCTTATATCAATTTCATAATCTTTTAGGCTTTCCTGGTCAGTACCAAGTATATCTGAAATGTGAATGTTATTATTTCTGAAGCTTAAAAGTTCCTGTGAAACTGCCAGGGATAGCATTTCAGCAATATTTTCTGTTTTCTCTCTTTTTATAAAAATTTTTGAAAAGTCAAAAACAATTATCATAAAAATACATATGAGGATTATAAACACCGGCATTATTATACTGATACTTCCATTTTCATTTTTTTTAAAATTCAGCTTGACCACCACATTCCATTCTCATAATACTCTCTGCTTCAAGTATTATTTTCTGTCCGGCAAAGTATGCAGACAAATTTAAAAAGCCATCATATCTTATGCTTATTTTTACTTTTACATAATCACCTGTTCGCCTTGTATCTTCATCAGCTGGAATAAAGCTGATATTATCTAATACAAGATTTTTTCCTGATAAATTTGACTTGATGATATTTTTAGCCCTGTCGTTTGAATTAGTGGTAGATATTACTCTTGCGGCTTCTCTGGCAGATTGTTCAATATTGTTCTGTAAATAGACACAGTAGCCAAGCTGGAAAAACACAAGAAAAATGATAATAATAAAAGGAAGCAAAAGGATAAATTCTATAGAAGACTGGCCGTATTCACTGTCATTTTTTAAATATTTTTTAATAATATAATATATCTTATTTATTTTCATTTTTCCTTTTTATATCTTTTTATAAATTTCATCTTTATATTCTCCCAGCCTGGCCATAACAGGTATATTTCTTAAACCATTTCTGAAATCTTGGCAAAAACTTTAGAAATCAGATCAACAATCATAGGCTTGCCAACTGCAATCAATATAGCCGATATTATTCCGGCAATTACTGTTACCAAAGCATACTCAAGAGTGGATTGCCCTTTTCCTGAAATAAATTTTTTCTTTATCGTATTTAAAATATTATTAATAAGATCACCTCCTTTCATTATTGGTTTTTTTAAATTATTACCTCCTTTCATTTTTTATATGATCTTAAATTTCAGAATAAATCTCCTCCTATCACATATATCAGCGGTCCTCCGACAATCAGCAGAAATGATGGAAGAACCAGAAATATGAGAGGGAAAAGAATTTTTGTAGAAAGAAGCCTTGTCTTTTTATCTATTACCTGTGAGATCTCAAATCTTGAAAAATCAGCTTTCTGTTTGATTATTTCGCTGACAGAAGAACCATAACTTTCCGCCTGCCTGAGCATGAAAACAAATCTTCTAAAAGGTTCCGGATTATTTCTTTCAAGCAGCCTGTTGTATGATTCCTCTTTGCCGAATCCGATTTCAATATCTTTTAAAAAAATTGCGAATTCACCGGAAATATATCCTTTGTATTCATTTACCACAGTTTTTATAGAATTGTATATACTTTGCCCTGCAAGAGTTGCAACATATATGAGATCTGCCACATAGGCAAGCTCATTTTCTATTTTCTGATTTAGTCTGTTAACAAATAAATTTAAAAAGAAATCAGGAATAAAGAATCCTGAAAAAATTCCAAAAATGGCAAAAATATAAGGATTTGAAAAATTAATAATTATTATTGCTGCAAGAACTCCGAATGAAACCGAAATTAAGGTCTTAAAACCAAGAAATGAATAGATACTTAGTCCTGTATATCCGATACTTATAAAATTAATTTTTTCTTTTAATTTGTTTATATAGAAACCTGGCAGCACCTTGTAAATTATTTTCCCCGGCAGTAAAAGAAATTTTACAAACCAGGAACCTTCATTACTCAGAAATATTTGAAGATTTTTTACAGGTTTTTTCTTATCAGAAATCCCCTGCCTTTTTTTTAATAATATTTTTTTATATTTATAATAAAGAAAAGAAATACAGAATAAAAAATACAGCAATATCAAAAAAACAGGATTTTTCACAGATAATCCTCCCTTACGATTCTTTTGATTACCAGATAACCTGCTAATTCCAGAATTGTTCCTATCAGAATAGCAGCGATACCAAAGCTGGAAGATATAAATTTTTCAACAGCATCATTAAAGACAAAATACATAAAAGCAAGACCTGCTGCAGGGAAAAAAATTATTATATTCCCCGATAGTCTGCTTTGGGCAGTTCTTGTCTTGATTTTTGTTCTAATCCTGATATTCTCCTGAACAGTTTTTAGTATGTTTGAAGCAATAAAAAGAAAATTGCCACCGATTTTATTGTTTATTTTTATGGCATTTGTCAAAAGTCTTAACTCTTTGTTGTCTGCTCTCTTTGAAAAGCAGTCAAGTGCTTCTTCAAATGGAGTATTGAATTCAACTTCATTGTCAAATTTCTTTAGATATGAATACAGCGGATTTTTAAACCAGGCTAATGAAATTTTAAATATCTGCCTTATATTCTTTCCTGATTTTAAAAGAATTATCATATTGGAAATAAATTCAGCAATCTGTATCTCAAAAAATTCTTTTCTTTTTTCTTCAATTCTCTGCCTTATCTCAAAAACAATAATAACTGTGACCATACTGAAAAATACTGAAATAAAAATATTTTTAAGAATTAAATGGAAAAGGACCAGGGCAACTGAAAATACAAGAGGAAATGAAATT
>DNFX01000142.1 GCA_003486795.1 Actinomycetota bacterium | reverse complement strand
CTTACCCCGCCATTTCACCCTTACCGTTATTTTACTTAAATTCAGGTCCGTAAATACTTAAAAAAGCATACGGACAGTAAATATACGGCGGTGTATTTTCTGTTGCACTATCTGTCAGGAATAACTTTCGTCTGCCTGCCCGGGCGTTACCCGGCATCCTGCCCTTCGGAGCTCGGACTTTCCTCAGAAACAAAGTTTCCGCGATTATCCGGCTGACCCTGCGTTATAATTAAAATAATAAATGGAATTTATAAAAAATCAAGATTTCTTCTGCTCGTCGAGAGCTTCGTTAACAAGCTTGTCTGCGTCTTTGTTCTTTTCGCGGGGGATATGCACAATATTATAATTCGGAAGACTGGAAAGCATTTTCTTTGCCTGTTCATTTAACAGTTTCATATCAGGGCTCTTGATTTTCCACAAACCTTTTATCTGGTTATAAACAAGGCTGCTATCCGTATAGAAAATAATGCGGTATGCATCTATTTCTTTTAAAAGTTCAAGAGCTTCAATCAAAGCAGAATATTCTGCAACATTGTTTGTAGTTATACCAATGTATTTTTTGGACTGGATAATTAAATTATCTTTTTCATCAAGGATTACTATTCCCACTGCAGCAGGTCCGGGATTGCCTCTGGCCCCTCCATCAGTAAATACTTTTATCTCCGTGTGGGAATGCTTACTCATTGTATTCTTCGTTTATCAGATCTATTTCAGGCCTGTATCTTATAAGCATTCTTTTGCAGTTGGGGCATCTGTATATGGTGTCATCGCTGCTCATATTCATTGCCTCAACCATGGACATTTCCATATTGCAGGCAAGGCAGAGCTTTTCCTTAAGTACTCCTATCGCTACCCCGCCTCTCTTTTGAGCGACTTCATTAAATTTGTCTATCTGTTCCGCAGGGATTTTTGAAACCACTTCCTGCTTTTTTTCCTTATACCTGTTTAATGCTTTTTCCTCGACATCTATTTTTTCATTTATTTCATCACTTAATTTTTTTAAGTGAGCTTCTATCTTTTCCTTTTTTTCCTTCTGGATTTTTATCTCCTCATCAGTGTCGTCCATCTTTATCATTATCTCAAGCATATTATTCTCAATCTCAGCATTGACCTTTTTAAGGCTTTCAATTTCTTCATTAAGACTTACGATTTCTTTTGAGCTTGTCAGGGTTCCGCTTGAAAGTTTCTGTTCATCTTTCTTTATCTTCTCATTCTTAAGGCTTATTTCATCCTCAAGTTTTTTCCTTTCGCTGTCCAGTCCATGGCGGGTCTTTTGAAGTTCTTCAAGGACCGCTTCAGCTTCATTTAATTCTTCTGCCCTGTTTTTTAAATCTTCATCATCTTTTAATTTCTGTATCTCTCTTTCGTAAAATCTAATTTTGTTTTCTGCAAGCTGGAGACGGTAAAGATCAGTTAATTGAAAATCAGTGTTACTCAATAAAATACCTCCATAAATTTTTTGGCGCTTCGCCTTTATAGAGAACAAGGTCCAGGTTATTTTCCTGTTTAAACCTTTCAAGCATTTTCAGGACAATTTCATTAAAAATCAGCTCAGACTCTCCATGTCCTGTCTCAGCTACAAGTTTGCCTTTTTCAGATATCAAAGCACAGATATGATAGCTTATCTCTCCGCATAAAAGAGCATCAAAATCAAAGTCTGCCAGCTTCTTTGCTATTGAATCTGCACTCCCGTTTATTAAAAGGACTTTTTTTATTTTAACATCACTTTCTGATTTGCTGAAAACAAATCTCAGATTTTTTAATCCAAGCCCTTCTTTTATTCTTTTTAAAAAATCATTTGTGCTTAAAGGTTCTGAAAACTCACCTGTATGGCCGAGACCGCCTTCGGTAAATCTGTTTTCAATGGGATATATGTCATATGCAGGTTCTTCATAGGGATGCGCCTTTATAACTGCGTCAACAAGCCGGGAGATGTCCTCTTTGCTGATTATGCATTCCATCCTCATTTCCTGTACTTCTGAGAGCACTCCTCTCTGTCCGGTAAACGGGTTCGAATCGCTGCCAGGTATGAATGTGCCTTTTCCTTCAGTTGTGAAAGTGCAGCAGGAATAGTTTTTCCATGTCCCGCCACCGGCACCACACATTGCATCCCTGACTGCTGCCTCATAATCTTTGGGAACAAAAACAACAAATTTGTACCACTGGCTCCCTGCAGGTTCCATATAGCCTGTATGCTTCAGTCCGAGAATCTTCATTATATGACTTCCGATACCGAAATCTGCAATATCCATATTGGTGTGGGCACTGTAAACGGCAATATCACTTCTGATGATTTCCATTATCAGTTTTTCATTTTCATTTCCTGAAGTCAGCCTTTTTACAGGATTGAATATCAGGGGATGATGGGAAAATATAAGGTCTGCTTTTTTCTGTTTTGCATATTCCACTGCATTTAAGTCAGCATCAAGCGTTATCAGGATACGAGATATTTTTTTATTTAAATCACCGATAAGTAGTCCGCAGTTATCCCAGGAAAGTGCCAAATCTTTTTTAAAAAGTCTGTCGAAATAAGTTGTAATGTCTTTAAGAAGCATTTTTTCTGGTGGGCCCACCAGGATTCG
>DNFX01000282.1 GCA_003486795.1 Actinomycetota bacterium | reverse complement strand
CCGGTCTTGCCCTTTCCAATCTCAACTTCCATTTAAACCTCTTTTCTTTTCCTCAAAATTTTCTTTTCTTCACCTTTTATAAGCCTTTTGATATTGCCTTTATGTGCAATTATTACAATCAAAGCCCATAAAATAGTGGCAATTATTATATAAGTGTCATATCTGCAGGCAAAAAACATTATAGGCAGGATGAATGCTGCCAACAAAGAGCCCAGAGACATAATTCTTGTAATAAAAAAAACCAGCAATACTGTAAGAACAATTACTATTGCTGGCAAAATCCTGAGCCACAAGCTTACCCCGGAAAACGGCAGGATACATGTGGCAATAATGAGCCCCCCTGTAGTGGAGACTCCCTTTCCTCCCTTAAACTTCAGAAATATTGGGAATACATGACCAATTAAAACTGCAACCGTTGATATTATGTATAAAATATAGCTTGCCGGAAAAACAAAGTATATTACAATAACAGGAATAAATCCTTTTATTATATCGACTATTATTGTTGCAGTACCAAGGCCTGCTCCTGCAGTCCTGAGAACATTTGTCCCTCCGACATTTCCGCTTCCGTAATTCCTTATATCATCGCCTTTTCGTAATTTATATATAATATAAGCAGTCGGAAATGACCCTACCAGGTAGGAAAAAATAACAAATAAAATTTTATAGAAAATCATCAGTGTCATTTTCAGTTCTGAAAGGGACTTATTATTTTTATTATTCTATAAAACTAAAATTTTAAAGCATTAATTAATTAAGTTCAATCGATTAGAAGCAAATTGGCAATATTTTTATTCTGAAATATTTCAGCTGCCTGTTTTTCATAGCCACACATTTGTTTTTTAGCCTGTGTTTTCAGGTTTAAACAAATTTCTCTATAGCCGTAGCAACACCGTCACTATCATTGTCAGGTACAATAAAATCTGCAGCTTCTTTCAGTTCAGGTACAGCATTACCCATAGCAACACCGATACCTACTTCGGAAATCATAGAAATATCTGTATAGCTGTCACCTATTGCCATAGCCTCATCAGGAGAAATACCGTATATTTCAAGAATTTTCTTAAGCGCAAATATTTTACTTGTATCCGAGTGATTTATAATCAGGGAAAAAGGGCTTCCCATCATAATTTTTATCCGGCAGTTCTTGAACTTTTCTTTTAAGAAATCTTCGAAAGAATCATTCTCATATGCAGATATTGAAAACATCAGACCTCTGCTACAGATCTTTTCGACAGTCAGATCTTTAACTTTCTTTATTACGTCCCCTACTTCAATAACTATCTTGTTATAAGGGTGTTCTTTTTCATAATAAAGTATTCCATCGTCCAGCCCGAGAGTTATTCCCTTTTTCCATATTCTTCCTGCCAGAATGATGCCCCTGCAGACTTCCGGCTCCATTTTTAACTCAAAAACAGGTTTTAAATCTTTATCGATTATAAGCGCTCCCGAATAAGAAATATGAAGAGCATCCAAACCAAGTTCAGTAATTATTTTGGAAATACTGTAAGCCGGCTTTGCGCTTGCAATTACTACTTTTATACCATTATCCCTGCATCGTTCAAGTGCTGACTTGTTTTTAATGCTGATTTTTGATTCAGAATTAAACAGAGTTCCGTCAAGGTCTACGGCTATCAGTTTTATCAATTAATTACCTGCATTATAGTTAGTGATTATTTATCGATTTCTATTTATCAATTTCTTTAATATAATCTTTTATGCTTTTTGCCCTGTCAAGGAGCTCACTGTCTTTATTGATTACTTCAGAAAAAGATTCTATTTCTTTTTCAATTTCAGTAATTTCTTTTTCCAGTTCTGCCTTTTTGCCGATATTTGCCTGTGCTGTTTCTATCTCCATATCTGTTTCAGCAATACGCTTGTTTAAATCAACCAGTGATGAGTCGATTCTGTATAATTTATCTTTGAATTCGTCAAAATCAATATTTAAATCAAATTCCTTTATTTTCTCTTTAATAAATACTTTATAATTAAATAACCTGTTCAAATAAATTTTCATGTTTGGTGAAGCCTGCCTGTATTCTTCTGATTCAATATACTCTTTGTTCTCATAAATATTTATATCCTGGTTTAATTCAGACTCAAAGCTATATTCATTAATAGATTTTTTTATGTTTTCAAAATTACTTTCCACAATCTTTGAGGTATATGAATCAAAGTGTTCAGCTATTTCTTTTTTAAGTTTGTCTTCTTCAGCAACAAGAACCGTTTTCTTTTCTGAAAGCTCATCGATACGTCTGCTGAGAGCATCGAATTCATTCTGGTTTTCCAGAAGTTTTGATTTCTTAAATCTGAGAAGAGCTTTTTTCTCAACTATTTTAAGCTGTATTTCATTTTCCTTCAGAGCGTACATGCCATTGAAATCTTTTAATCTGTTATTTAAATCATCTATTATTTTAAAATTTTCATCATTAAGACTTCTGAGTAATTCAAGTTCACTGGAGATATTCTGAAAGTTTGCATTTGAGCTTTTCTGCTCATCTGTTAATACCTGGCTAAATGAATTAATTATATTCTCATAAATCGAAATCCTGGTAATAGAAGTTGAATTCTTGAGCCTGAGGTTGAATATAAAATCCTCAACTTCTTTTTTAACCTGTTCTTTTAAATTCATGGCTTTATCCCTGTAAAATATTTCACTGGTTTATTGTTCAAGCTCCACCTGTTGTTCATCTGAACTGTCTGCATCATGATTTTCTGTTTCTTTGGAATAAGTATTTTTCTTTATACCTTCAATCATATTCCCATAAAATGCATTTATTTTTTCCTTGTCATCACTGTCAAGCGTAAGTTCGCTGGCCAGTTTTAGCGATATTATCTCCGCATAGTTCTTTATAAGAATATCTATATTTTCATTAAACTGGTTTTCAGTCAGAAGTGACTGTTTCAGAAAATCTTTCTGGTTTTCTATTTCTTTGCTCAGATTTTCAATAAGCCCTGACATGGTTTTATCCAGATTCTTCTTGTAACTCTTATAGGCATCTTTTTCCTTCAATTTGTGATTTTTTATAACAGACTTTATCATCTGTATTTCATCTTCTTCAATTATCGTTCCTATAAATTTCAGGGATTTGTTTTTGGTATCAATATTTCTGGTTCCCGGAACAAAAATATAATTCTCAAATACGGGAAAATAAAATGCCCTTTTATTATAATAGAGGTCATCCCCAACCATCTCATAGACAAGGCTCTGCTCCTCACTTACAATCATTGCAAACCTTTCACTGAAAAACCTGGATTCCTTTATTATTACTTTTTTTAAATCTAAATTTTCACAAATCTCAAGAGTCATAATGCTTTATCTTTACCTCTTTAAAATCATCTGAATAATTACTTGTATATAACTTATGCATACGCACTATTATGCTGAGCATGACTACTCATATATGGTAAATTCCGAAAAATATAATTCTAAAAAAATCTATATTTAGCATTATAATAGATGTAAAAATATAGTAAAACTATTTTTAAGGTATGGTTCGGATAATATTGAATAAAAAAGAAAGCAGGGAAAATGCATGATTTAAACACAAACAGTAAAGATGATTTTATTTATATGGATAATGCGTCTTCGACAAGAACAGATCCAAGAGTAATAGATGAAATGATGCCCTTTATAACAGGACATTACGGGAATCCTTCCAGTATCCATAAAGCCGGTTTTGAAGTAAAAGAAAAAATCGAAGAAGCAAGAAAAAAAGTGGCAGCACTTGTAAATGCAGAGCCAGAGGAAATCTATTTTACCTCATGCGGAACTGAATCAAATAATTTTGCCCTATTCGGCATTTCAGAGGCATTAAAGAGCAGGGGTAATCATATAATATCATCTGAGATAGAACACATCTCAATACTTAATCCTTTAAAAGAGCTGCAGAAAAGAGGTTTTGATGTGACACTTCTTCCGGTTGATGGCGAAGGATTCATTGACGCAGACGGGCTGAAAAAAGCAATCCGGAAGGAAACAATACTTATTTCCATAATGCATGCAAATAATGAAATAGGCACGATACAGAAAATCAGGGAAATATCAGAAACAGCTGCTGAAAAAGGAATTGCTTTTCATACTGATGCAGTTGCTACTGCAGGGATAATACCTGCCGATGTTAAAGAACTTAACGTATCAGCAATGAGTTTTTCCTCCCAGCAGATGCACGGGCCCAAAGGAAGCGCTGCGCTTTATCTTAAAAAGGGCATAAGAATCAGACCTTCCCTTCTTGGCGGAGTACAGGAAAGAGGAAGGAGGGCAGGAACTGAAAATGTTGCAGGAATTATCGGATTTGGAAAAGCCTGCGAACTGGCAAAGGAAGAAATGAATAAAAATGCAGAAAAAATAATTCCACTCAGGGACAAACTGATAGCCGGCATAAAAGAATCAATAAAAGATGTGAAGCTTAATGGCTCTATACAGCACAGGCTGCCTGGAAATGTTCATATAAGCTTTGAATATGTTGAAGGAGAATCAATTGTTCTTTTCCTTAATATGGAAGGTATATACGTGGCAACCGGTTCCTCGTGCGCATCACAGG
Organism: Actinomycetota bacterium; assembly: GCA_003486795.1. The sequence goes on along the minus strand of DNFX01000282.1, from coordinate 2,133 downwards.
CTCTGAAAAGTTCGCATGTATGCAGCGCAATTGGACTTGGGGCAGCTACATCCCAGGGCTCGATTCTGTTTTCACTATCAAAATATAATACTGAAGAACAGATAGATAAGGTACTTGCAGCACTTCCCCCTATCATAGACAGGCTAAGGAAGATGTCGCCCCTGTATAAAGGATAAAGGATGACACAAGCTTAATGTACTTAATAATTTTTAATAAAATATATTTTTCAAATTAAAAATAATATCGAAAGCCGAATGTTCTTTTTATTAATTTTAATACCGGCAATTTTTTTAATTTGACTTATATGATTTAATAATCTTTAACAAACAAGAATTTAAAGAAAATTTATATGAGGAGTATACATGTATAATGAAAAAGTTCTGGACCACTTCACCAATCCACGGAATGTGGGTTCGATAGAGAATGCTGACGGTGTGGGAGAAGTCGGCAATCCTATTTGCGGTGATATGATGACTTTTTATATAAAAGTTAAAGACGATAAAATAGACGATGTTAAATTCAAGACATTCGGATGCGGGGCTGCAATAGCAGTTTCAAGCATGGTAAGCGAGATGGCAAAGGGAAAAACTCTGGATGAAGCAATGAAGATAACAAACAAAGATGTTGCTGCAAGACTCGGCGGTCTTCCTGATAATAAAATGCACTGCTCAAATCTCGGAGCCGAAGCACTTCATGCAGCAATTGAAAACTATCGTAAAAAAGGAGAGAAATAATGGATGAAAAGAAATGTTCCTGTCCTTTCTGTGACGATGAGACTAAGGAAAATCTGTCAGGCATCTGCTATCCGTGTTCAAATGAACCTGTAGCTGAATATGATCAGGTTCTGGACTGTACAGGCCTTTACTGCCCTGCACCTGTTTTTGAAACCAGGAAAAAAATCGATGAAATGAAAAAAGATGAGGTGCTTTTAATGATGGCTGATGATCCGGCATCAGAAGAAGATATCAAGGCATGGACAAGAAGAACCGGAAATGAGCTCTTGTCTATCAATAAAGATGAAGACGTATTCAGCTTTCTGATAAAAAAATCATAAATTTTCAAATTAATACAGGAGGGAAAATGTCAGGTAAAAAAATATTGTATGTTCTGACCAGTGGAACCAGTACGCCGCAGAGACTTTACTCACCTTTTATTCTTGCCCAGACTGCTGTTTCAATGGATATGGAACCGACTCTTTATTTTCTCGGGGAAGGTATTTCTGTTGTAGTAAAAGGCAATGCAGAAAAAATCAAAATGGGCAACTTCCCTTCCCTCAAGGAAGTCATGGACAAGACTGCTGAAATGGGAGTAAAAATGCTTGTATGCCAGCAGAGCATGCAGGTTTTCGGCCAGAATCTTAAAGAAAACGACTTTGTTGAATATGCAAAAATAGTCGGGGCAGCCACATTAAACGACCTGGTTGTAGATGCGGATGGAACAATGTGGTTTTAATTATCAACTACTGATTTTTGGATTAACATAGTTTGAAATATTGATTGTTTGAGAAAAATATATTAAAATTTAATCAATAAAGGGCATTGGTTTTTAAACCAAAAAGCCAGAACTACCTCCCGAATAAGATATTATTTATAGTATCCTTTATTTTTATGGAGGTAGTTCTTTTATTTTCCCCAAAATATTTGTATTTTTTCTGTCATCTTTTATAATGTTAACTTGCAATTTGTTTCAGGACAAATTTCTTTTCGCTGGGGTGTAGTCTAGTGGTAGGACACATGACTCTGGATCATGGCGCGGGGGTTCGAGTCCTCCCACCCCAGCCAACCTTGGGGACGTATAATTTGGCCCCTTATTGAGGAAGAACCTTTTTTGCATTTACCATTGTCTCGACCCAATCAATATTCCAAGGCATATCCATCCAAAAACACATTAAATTATTTATATGTTTTTTCAAATTTCTCAATTCATCTACGGTAATTTCACTAGTCTTTGATTCCATCATTTTAAGAGTTTCTCCTATTTTTTTATTGCCAAGGCAGTTTACAACATGAAGTGGAGAGAAATTGTTTATTTTAATTAATAAAGTCTGGAATGGATGATCTTTGCCTGCTCCGATATGCAAGTGTTTAGATTTGATTTCAGGTAGAATTAATATTTTCTTTAAAAAAAATTGTA
>DNFX01000140.1 GCA_003486795.1 Actinomycetota bacterium | reverse complement strand
ATGGAGTAGTTTTAGGTTAACAGAAACATGTCCGTAAAAAAACGGATTAGGTGTCCGTATATTTCCGGAATGAGTGTCCGGATTATGCCGGATTATATAAAGATGGTACAATGCTAGTGCGAAATAACAATAGGTTTAATCATATTCTTAACTTCAGAAATGTTATGGTTAAAGACTTTTATGCACGTTCTAAAATAAATATACCTACAACTTGTAAAGACTTTAAATTTCTTTCAAAAAATAATTTGCTAAATAACTTGAAAATTTTTTAATTTCCTATTATATTTTATTACCAGGTAAAAAAACGTTTTTTTATATTAAAAAAGGTTTTTATGAACTCAAGAGAGAAATTTCTTTCAGTTCTGGATGGCGATAATAGAGAAATCTGTATGAAAACAGAGTTTGCATATTGGGCAGGGACTATAAAACAATGGTTTAAAGAAGGGCTTCCTCAAAAAGCACTTATAGCAGAAGATATTACAGATTCTGAATCACTGCGAGGCTCCAAACCTCTTTCAGACCAATATGTGAAAAAAGTAGATTTAAATGTTATGGATTATTTTAAGCTCGATTCCTATCTTGAAAAATTTCCTTTTGACTTGAGTCCGATGCTTGAAACTGAAATAATCGAAGAAAATTCCAACTATAAAATATTTACTGATAATTTTGGCATAAAGCAAAAGATTTATAAGCATGATTCAAGCATTCTGCTAATTCTTGAATATCCTATAAAATCAAGAGATGAATTTGAAAATTATAAATTATTATATGACAAAGATTTCAAAAAAAGATTACCAGCTGATTTCGACAATTTATCAGCCGCTCTTAATAAAAGGGACTTTCCCATTAGGCTAGGCGGTAACCCATTTGGCTTTTCTTTTCTTGCAAGACATTTAATGGGTGATTACGCATATTTGATTAATCTATATGATAATCCTGACTTTATTAAGGATTTTAATGATTTTTTCCTGGAATATGTACTGGAGTATTTTTCTGTGATACTTCAAAAAATCCAGGTAGACTGTATTTTTATTATTGAAGATGTTGCTTACAGATCAGGCTCATTTATCTCTCCAGAGATGTTTAAAGAATTTTTATCTCCAAATTACATTCGTTTCATAGATTATTTAAAACAATTTAATATAAAAAATATTTTTGTGGACTGTGATGGAAAAATTAATGAATTAATTCCCCTTTGGATAAATGTAGGCGTTAACGGCTTGTTTCCCCTTGAAGCAGTAAATGACATTGAGAAGATAAGAGAAGATTTTCCTTATCTTAAGCTTATGGGAGGTTTTAATAAAAAAGTATTATTTAAAGATTCTGACAAAACTGAAATAGATAAGGAACTTGAAAAAACATATCGGATGATAAAAAAAGGCAGGTATATTCCACACATAGACCATGCAGTATCACCAGATGTTACATGGCAGAATTTTAAATATTACCGTACAAGACTAAATAATTTTATAGATAGTTTATAAATTATTTTTGTAAGCAGCCGAAAGGTTTAGCAGGTTAATAAGCCTTATTGATATTTAAAAAGACAGATGTAAACCTAAGATATAAAAATTTAGATGGAACAATAAAATGATTTAAGGTATCAGTAATATGAATACAAATAATATTTTTATTGAATTAAAAAATATAAAAAAGATTTTTCCAGGAGTTGTCGCACTTGAGGATGTTAACTTTGATGTTGGATACGGAGAAGTACATGCACTGGTTGGCGAAAACGGAGCAGGTAAAAGTACCTTAATTAAAATTTTAGGTGGAGTATACCAGCCTGATGCCGGAGAAATTATCATTGAAGGAAAGAAGGAAAGCATAACAAATACTTCTACTGCGCAAAGATTGAAAATTGCTGTAATTTATCAGGAGTTTAATCTTATTCCGGATTTATCAGTTGCAGAAAATATTTTTATTGGGCGTGAACCAAAGATTGCTAAATCATTTATAAATTGGAAAAAAATCAATAATGATGCTTCTGAGATAATGAAGAAACTGGATATAAACATAAATCCGCGCAAATTTATTTCTGAACTATCAGTTGCTGAAAAACAGATGATTGAGATTGCAAAATCACTTTCAATGGACGCGAAGCTCATAATAATGGACGAGCCTACGGCAACACTTACTGAAAAAGAAGTTGTCAAATTATTTTCAATAATAAAAGAGCTCAAAAAAAAGAACGTTTCCATAATTTATATATCACACAGGCTTGATGAAGCTTTCCAATTATCAGATAGAATAACTGTCTTAAGAGATGGGAAAAAAATCGAAACTAAAAAAACCATGGAAACCAATCAAGACGAGATAGTATCTTTGATGGTCGGCAAGGTTGTCAAAAATTATTTTTCTGAGGAAAGAGAAAAGCCAGATGAAAGCAAAGTAGTAATGGAAATTAAGAATTACAATATTGCTGGTACAGTTTATGATATGAATTTTAAACTCTATCAAGGAGAGATTCTCGGGTTTGCAGGAATACTTGGTTCCGGCATCCATCATTTACTTAGATCACTTTACGGAGCTACTCAGAAAACAAGTGGAGAAGTTTATTTTGAAGAAAGAAAAGTTGAAATCAGAAAACCTTCAGATGCGATAAAACTTGGGATTGGATATGTTACGGAGGACAGAAAAGGAGAAGGTCTTCTAAATGACATGTCTGTATTACAGAATATTTCAATAATTATAATAAAAATGCTTACTTTTTTTAAAGGATTGCTAATCAGGGAGAAAAAAGAGCTTGAAATGTTTAATGATATAGCGGAAGAGCTGGATATAAAGTATGCAAATATAAATCAAAGAATCATTTATTTAAGTGGAGGTAACCAGCAAAAAATTATAATGGGAAGAACATTGGTAAGTAATTGCAAAGTTCTTATTCTTCTTGAGCCTACAAGAGGAATAGATGTTGGAGCAAAGACAGAAATATACACGTTAATAAATCAATGTGTTGAGCGGGGCGATGCAATAATAATGATTTCCTCTGAATTGCCAGAGCTTTTAGGTGTAGCTGATAGGATAATGGTAATGCGGGATGGTAGAGTTGTTGATATTTTAGATAAAGAAAATGCGACACAGGAGAGTGTGATAAAATGCGCATTAGTGGGTTGATTGGGCAAAAAAACCTGCTCTCAAATGAAAAAGCAAAAAGGTTCACGAAAATATTTAATGATTTTGGATTGGCTTTCGCGATTGTTTTGATGATAATTTATTTTTCAGTGACTACCAGATCTTTCTTGTCTTCGTATAATATTGGAAACATTACAAAACAGATTACAACGTTGGGTTTGGTTTCGTATGGGATGGCTTTTGTAATTATTGGGGGCGGTATTGACCTCTCGGTAGGTTCGTGTGTTGGTATGGTCAGTGTTATCATGGCATTGGTCATGAAACAAACAGATTCAATTATAATGGGGTTAGTCATATCCTTATTGTGTGCGTTGTTGCTAGGCGCTTTAAATGGATTATGTGTAACAAAGTTCAAGGTTCAACCGTTTGTTCAAACGCTGGCAATGGGATACATCGCTTACGGGATAGGTATGCTGTTAACTAATGGGGAGTCTGTGGAGGGGCTGTCTGCGAAGTTTTTACTCATAGGCAGTGTGTATATTTTAAAAATTCCCGTACAGGCTTGGTATTTGTTAATAACTGGTGTAGCTTGCTACACTGTACTTAATAAAACCGTTTTTGGAGCCAGTTTGTATTCCAGTGCCTCGTCGACGAGCGGAACCGGTTC
>DNFX01000148.1:500-9780 GCA_003486795.1 Actinomycetota bacterium | reverse complement strand
ATAAAAAGAGGGTAGAAGAAGTCTTTTCATGGAATAACAGTATAAAAGAGACTGTCAGGGTGTTTGATAATCTTATTGCAAAAAGAAGTAAAAAATAGCTGTAAATAGCATTCTTTATAAGAACCTCATTTAAAAAATATCCTTAATACATTGACATTTTAAGAAGAATCTAGTAAATTCATACAAATTAACTTATTGTTATCATATGTTAACGCACTAACTTAATAATATGTATGATGATATTGTAAAAGACTATCTTCCAAAATATATTAAAATATCTGAAGATATCAAACAGGATATTAAATCAGGTGTACTTAAGTATGGGGAGAAAATATATTCTGAAAAAGATATAATGACCAAATATAATGTTTCCTCCACAACAGCAAGAAAATCTCTTGATGTTCTGAAAAGGGAAAATCTTATTGAAAGCATACAGGGTAAAGGTTCTTTTATACTGCAGACAAAAATACTGAGAAGTCTTAAGAAAGTCATAAGCTTTTCTGAGAATATGAAGAAACAGTCTCTGGAGCCTACATCAAAGCTCATTGAAAAGAAAATTATAAGTGATTTTACTGAATATCATAAAAAACTGAATCTTTCAGAAGGAGAGAAATTATTAAAAATAAAGAGAGTCAAATATGGAAATGAGATTCCTCTTCTGATAGATACCCGATATATAAACATCAAATATTGTCCTGGTATTGAAAACCTTGATTTAGATGATTCCTTATATGAGATATATGAATCTTATAAGATAAAAATAGTTCATTCCAAGCAGATTTTGCAATTATCTTTTCTGGATGAAAATAATGCAAAGCTTCTGAATTGTAAAAAATTTGATCCGGTTATAAGGATAGAAGGAACACTCTACTCAGAAGATTTTTCGAGCATTGAATATGAAGAAGATTTATGGAATGGCGCAGTATTCAGTTTCTATGTAGAGGCTTCTCTGTAAAAGCCGGTACTAATTGTTTTATTGAAAATTAAAATAAATATTTCATTAAGCATATAATTGTTTTTCATTTTTTAAATAAAATGCTTTTTAATCTTTCACGATTTCTTTTTATAAAGGGTTTGTAAGCACAGGGAGGTGAGTTTTGCTTTTATTTTTTAGTTACCCATTGTTTGTTCTTTATTAAAAAAATAATAAATAGTTTATAAGTTTATTAAATAAAGGGAGGTAAAATGAAAAAACTAATCGTAGCCTTTATTGCTGTATGTATAGTAGCTACAATGGCTTTCATTGGAGTAGGTTGTACAACAGCAGCATCAGAAACAACAGCAGCAGCCGGAGAAGCAGCTGAAACAACAGCAGCAGCCGGAGAAGCAGCTGAAACAACAGCAGCACCTGTAGCAGGTGGAGAATTAAAATTAGCACTTGTTCCTAAAGTAGTGCACCCTTGGTTTGACATTGTTAACATAGGTGCTCAGGAAATGGCTAATCTTCTTACTGAAAATACCAACACAAAGGTAACAGTAGAATATATCGCTCCTGCAACAGCAGACGTTGCTGAGCAGAATATGATTCTTCAGAACGCTGCAGCTAAGCAGGTTAATGGTATTATCATTGACCCGTTGGATGTAGATGGCAGTGCTCAGGTTTTTGATGAAATCAAAGCACAGGGAACTCTGATAACATTATTTGACCTTGCTCCTTTCGGGGATTGGACATCAGTTTGCGCAACAGACGTTGATATGGTTGAATACGAGTTGACAAGACTCATGGACTTAATCGGCGGAAAAGGTAAAGTTGCTCTTATGCAGGGCTTCCCGACAGCTCCTAGCCACAAACAGAGATATGATCTGTTCAAGAAACTTGTTCCAGAACGATATCCTGATGTTGAATTAATTGAAGGTGGAGTTGACAACGATGATATGGAAACAGCAAGACAGCAGGCAGCTGCTACTATCGCAGCTAATCCTGATTTAGTTGGTTACCTGATGTGCGACGCTGCTGGTCCTGTTGGTATAGGCCAGGCTATAAAAGAAGCCGGTAAAGTTGGAGAAATCCAGGCTGTTGGTCTTGGTGAAATGACATCAATTCTTGATCTTGTAAAAGAAGGTGTTCTTGAATCAACAGTATATATTTATCCTGATATGCAGGGTAGCTATTCTGTAATGCTTCATTATATGAACTATCTTGGTGTTCCAATTCCTAAGATGGTTGACATGGGCGTTAAATACATTGATCAGACCAATGTTGATGAATACCTTGAAAGATTTACAACAACCGGATAATTATTTATAAGTCTCTGGTATGTATTTTGAAAAAGCACAAATATTGAAAATACATAAAAGACAAAATATCAGGATTTTTAAAAAACACTGGTATTTATAAATAATAAAACATGAATGTTTTTGAAGCTGGGACTGCCTTAGGGTATCCCAGCTTCAAAGAGTTTAAAAGCTTTAAGAGATAACGCTTGATTGAAAATAATATTAAATAATTTATTGAAAAATATTAACTATAGAGTAAAAGGATATATAAATAAACATATTTACAAATTATGTTTATTTCAAAAAAGTAAATTACTAAATTTACAAAGAAAGATTTAAATATGGAAAACCAAAAAGTATTGGTGCTGGAAAATATAACTAAAGTATATCCTGGTGTAGTTGCTTTAAAAAATGTAAGTATTGATTTTGAAAAAGGCAAAGTTCATTGCCTTATGGGTGAAAATGGTGCCGGGAAGAGTACAATAGCTAGAATATTAACAGGTTTGCGTATTCCTGATGAAGGAAAAGTATATATTAATGGCGTGGATGCTGTGAAAGATAAAAGAATGTATCAGAAAGTTGCTTACGTACCTCAGGAGCTGGACCTTTTCAGAAGCATGACAGTGGCGGAAAATCTTTTTATGCCTTTTGCAAAATCTGGTTCAAGAAGTATGCTTGTAAACAACAGAGACTTATATAAAAGAGCTGTTCCTTTTCTTGAAAAATTTCATATAACATCAAAACCAAGTGATATAGTTGAAGATATTTCTATATCAGAGCAGCAGCTTCTGCAGATTGCAAGGGCGATAGCATTTCAGGGATCTGAGATTGTAATGCTTGATGAACCTACAACAAGTCTTGGTCTTCAGGATGTAGAGAGACTGTTCAAGGTAATAGAGGAATTAAAAGCAGATAATAAAGCAGTTATATTTGTTTCACACAAAATTGAAGAAATATTTTCAATAGGTGATGAGATAACTGTTTTAAGCAATGGCGAAAAAGTTGCACATTCAAAAATAGAAGATACGAACATCCAGGAAGTTATGCGTCAGATGACCGGTAGGGATATTGACCTGACAATGACATTCTATCCTGAAAAAATATCTGATGAAATAGTACTTGAGGTGGAAAATTTATCTGGTGAAAGATTCGCAGATGTAAGTTTTAAACTTAAAAAAGGAGAAATTCTTGGTTTTGCTGGTCTTGTAGGAGCAGGCCGTTCAGAAATAGCGCAGACTATTTATGGATATCTCTCAGCTGCTAAAGGAAATGTAAAGCTTTACGGCAGAAATTATAAACTTGGAAATGTAAGCAAATCTGTCAAAAACGGAATAGTATACTTACCGGAAGAAAGAAGGTCACAGGGTATTTTCCCTATTTTAAGTGTGAAGGAGAACATAACATTGCCGTTGCTAAAGCAGATAATCGGTGAATTTACCTTTGCAACTAAAAGAGAAACAACTATAGCAAACCAGGTTGTAAAAGACTATGATATAAAAACACCATCATTAAATAAGGAAATACAGTTTTTAAGCGGTGGAAATCAGCAAAAAGTAATTATCGGGCGTTCAATGCTTGGTAAACCGAAAATAATCATTTTTGACGAACCCACAAAAGGGATAGATGTGGGTGCCAAGCTGGAAATATACAAGCTGATGAAAAAGCTTGCTGATAGTGGTGTTTCAATAATTGTAATCTCTTCAGAGCTTGAAGAACTCGTTAAGTGCGCCAACAGGATAATAACTATTTACAAAGGCAGGAAGGTTGAAGAGTTTGAGACAAGCAAAATAGAGATTAAAGATATCATGCATTCCATTCTGGGTTTAAGCAAAAATTAATTATAGATAAAAGGAGAAGTATTAATTATGGGAGAACCTTCAAAAGCTAAATTATTTTTTAACGCGATAAGAAAAAACAAGATGACAAACATCTTTCTTGTATTTCTTTTTCTTATCATAATAGCATCTATTTTCTCTCCTTACTTTATGACTGCGTACAATATCAGATCTCAGGCAAGGGAATTTGCATTTCTTGGCATTGTGGCACTGGGACAGGCCTGCATTTTGCTGCTCGGAGAAATAGATCTGACTGTTGGAACAACTTCAGCTCTTTGTGGAGTAATAGCAGGAATATTTATGGTAAGAACCAATTTTAATCCGTTTGTAATTTTTGTTTTAATTCTTATCCTGGGAGCCTTTATAGGCTTCATAAACGGAGCTCTGGTAACAGGTCTGCGGCTTAACTCGCTTGTAGTAACAATTGGTATGGTCGGCATACTTAACGGTGTCAATCTTACAGTTACAAGAGGACAGGCAGTATTAAATATTCCTGAATCAATTTATTTTCTAGGAAAGGGAAGCCTGGGTCCGCTGCCTATGCCTTTTGTCATTATGTTAATAGTGCTGGTAATAGTTTTGATCATTGTCAAACTGACAAGGCTCGGAAGATATATGTATGCTATTGGAAACAACAGGGAAACAGCCAAAATTCTTGGTCTTCCTGTAACTCCTGTCAGAATATTTGCATTTTCATTTGCAGGCATGCTATATGCTCTTGCCGGACTTATCATGATAGCAAGGCTTGGAACAGCCCAGCCAAGTATAGGTTCAGAATGGGCGCTTAATTCCATAGCTGCAGGTGTTATTGGTGGAATTTCTCTGGTAGGTGGCATAGGAAATCCGCTTGGGGCAATTATAGGTGTTGCCATTATTATCGTTATTCAGAATATAATTGTTCTTTTCGGTGTATCACCTTATCTGCAGACTGCTGTCAGCGGTATAGTAGTAGTTGCTGCTATTTCGTTTGACTCGATAACAAATATGGTTTCACAGAGAAAGAAAAGACTTACAAAGCTGGATTAAAATAAACAAGCTATGAATATGTAGTTATGGCAGTGACTTAATATTCAGGTGTTAAGCCTGATGTTAATTAAAGTTTAATTGTATATTTTAGGAGATGATAATGAATCAATATTATATAGGCTTTGATAATGGAACTATGGGTACCAAAATTGCAGTTTATTCCATAGACGGTACTCTGATTAGTGAAGCGTACAGAGAACATGAAATAAAATATCCGAAACCTGGCTGGGCGGAAATGGATCCTGACCAGTTTTACAATGTTGTTACTGACGGAATTACTGAATGTATGAAAAAAAGCAATATCAACCCTAAAAATGTAAGAGGAATTTCCTGCAGTGGAATAATTTGCGGACTTGTTCCGATTGACGATAACTGGAAACCAGTCGGGCCTTATGTTCCATTTCTTGATGGAAGAGCAACAGAAGAAGCAGATTACATACAGAAGAATGCAGAACCTATATGGGCTCAGGAAGCAGGTAATCCTGAGGTTTCCGCATATATGCCCCCCATCGTTTTAAAGTGGTTTATGAACAAGCAGAAAGATATATTCGGAAAAATTAGAAAAACTGTTTCTGCTGCGCAGTATGTCCTTGGAAGACTTGGTGAACTTAAAGCCAAAGATGCTTTTATAGACTGGGGCCATTTGTCAGGTTGGATTGTGGGTTTTGATGCCCAGAAAAAGAACTGGTCAGAAAGACAAATAAAAGAAATAGGAATACCTTATGAATTGCTGCCAAAAGTTGTAAAACCATGGGAAGTGGTTGGTACGCTTAGCAAAAAAGAAGCCGAAAAAATCGGACTTGTTGAAGGGATACCTCTGATTGCAGGAAGTGGTGATATTATGCAGTCAAATCTCGGTTCAGCAGTAATAGATAACGGTTCATGTTCAGATGTTGCCGGTACAGCTGCAATATTTACAGTTTTGTCAGAAATATTTTCAACACATATCTCTGCAACAAAAATGCTTAATACAGGATTTAGCACTTTGGACAATCAGTATACATACTGGGGCTTTATTCCGGCTGGCGGTCTGAGCCTAAGATGGTTTAGAGATGAAATTCTTAAAGAAAAAGGCCGTGATGATTCATACGATAAGATGAATAAAGTTATTGAACATATTCCGATGGGTTCAAATGCAGTATTATTTTTCCCGTTTCTTCAGGGAAGATCAAATCCCATATGGCCGAATGCAAGTGCTGCATGGCTTGGGCTTTCCGGTGGAAACGGTTTGGGTCATCTTTACAGATCCATCATGGAATCAATTGCTTTCGAGTATCTTTCATGGGTAAGCGTATGCAGGGAAATAGGTATTGATATAAAAGATACTACTGTAATAGGTGGCGGAAGCAAGAGCGATTTATGGAATCAGATGAAAGCAGATATTTTAAATAGTAATTATATCACCCTTCAGAGAAGTGAAGGGGCAGGAATAGGAAATGTTGTTCTTGCAGCATATGGTGCCGGAGATATTCCAGATATCAAAGAAACTTTAAGAGAATGGGTTAAGGTAAAAAATACCTATAAACCTATTAAAGCAAACAGCGAGCTTTACAATAAGGTCTATAGAAAACGTGAAGAGATATTGAACGGTCCCTTAAAGGAAATTTTTGATAAGGTAGCAGAGCTTCGGAATATTCTTTCAGAAATTTAAAAAATTTTATTTATTTGGATATTATTATAGTTCTGTTTATTTTTTATCAAAGCCAGTGCAATAAGGCGCCAATATGTTTGTAAATTATTTTATTAGTTTGAATATTATTATATGAGGAGGATTTTAAGTTGAAGGAATGCACAGTAAGAGAATGCACAATTATTAAAGACAGACTGACAGATCTTAAGGAGTACAAAATTGCTGATAAATTCAAAGATCTGAAAAAAGAGCAGAAAATCGAAATGCTTAAAAGAATGTTTCAGATAAGGTATTTCGAAATGGAAGTTGAACAGTTTATATTGAAAGGTCAGATTTATGGTACGTGCCACCTGTATATTGGCGAAGAAGCAAATGCAGTTGGCGCTATGAATGCTATAAGAAAAAATGACTGGATAGTTTCACATCACAGAGGGCACGGTCACTGTATAGCAAAAGAAGCTGACATTAATCTTATGATGGCAGAACTTATAGGAAAAGGTAACGGATACTGCAAAGGCAAAGGCGGTTCAATGCACATTGCAGATATGGATACCTATAATCTTGGTGCTAACGGTATTGTAGGCGGCGGTATGGGAGTTGCAGTTGGGGCTGCTTTAACAAATAAATTAAAAAAGAATGACGGGATTGTAATAGGTTTTATAGGTGATGCATCGACCAATACAGGCATTTTCCATGAATCCTTAAACCTTGCAGCAGTCTGGGATCTGCCGCTTATATTCTATTGCGAAAACAATCAGTATGGTATGTCAACACCTATTGTTAAATCTACAAAAATAAAAAGAATTTCAGACAGAAAAGCTGCTTATGGAATAACAGGAGTAACAATAGATGGCAATAACCTGGTAGATGTCTATAACGTTGTTTCTCATTTTGCAGAACAATGCAGAAAAAATAAGGGCCCTGTACTTATTGAAGCTTTGACCTATCGCCAGAGAGGTCATTCAAAACATGATTCTCAGGTTTACAGGACAAAAGAAGAAGTTGAGCAGTGGAAAGAATATGATCCTATTTTAAGATACAGAGAATTCTTAATTGAATCTGGCATTATTTCAGAAGAAGAAGCTAAAAAAATTGAAGAAAAGGCTATAGAGGATATTAAAGCAGCAGCAGCTTTTGCAGAAGCCAGCCCTTATCCTGAACTTAGTGAACTTGAAACAGATGTTTATGCAGATTAATAATTATTATTTTTTAAATTTTAGATAAAAGGAGAATTATAATGAGTGAACTAACCTACTTGGAAGCGATAAGAGATGGTATTCGAGAAGTGATGAAGGAAGATGAAAGGGTTTTCCTTATCGGAGAAGATATTGGTTTATATGGTGGTTCTTTTGGTCTTACAAACGGACTTTTTGCAGAATTCGGAGAAGAACGTGTCAGAGATACACCGATTTCTGAAGCAGTTATAATAGGTGCAAGCGCAGGTGCTGCTGTAACAGGGATGAGGCCCATACTTGAGATAATGTTTTCAGATTTTATAGGATGCGGTATGGATCAGCTTTATAATCAGGCTGCAAAAATCAGATATATGTTTGGTGGCAAGGCAAAAGTACCAATGGTTCTTAGAACAGCATCAGGAGGTGGAGCAGGATTCGGACCTCATCATTCACAAAGTCTTGAAGCAATATTCGCACATGTTCCCGGCTTAAAAGTAGTTATGCCTTCATGTCCTTACGATGCAAAAGGATTACTTATTTCTTCAGTTCGTGATGATAATCCTGTAGTATTTCTTGAACATAAAGTATTGTATAAAAATAAAAAATATGCTCAGGAAGTTCCTGAAGGTATTTATACAATTCCTCTTGGCAAAGCAGAAGTAAAGAGACAGGGTAAAGATATAACCATAGTTGCTTCATCTTATATGGTTCAGAAATCTCTTGAAGCAGCAGAAGAACTCGTTAAAGAAGGAATTGATTGTGAAGTTGTAGACCTGAGGACAATAAGACCTCTTGATATGGATACAGTTATGGCATCTGTTGAGAAAACCGGAAAATTACTTTGTGTTGAGGAAGCATGCAGTTTTGGAAGCTTTATGGGTGAAGTAATAACTCAGGCAATTGAAAAAGGTTTTGATTATCTTGATGCTCCTCCATTACGTGTTGCCGGCAGAAACTGTCCGGTTCCTTACAGCTATATACTTGAACAGGAGATGATACCGAGTGTTGCAAAAATCAAAGAAGGTATACTAAAAGTTCTGGGTAAAGAATAGTAAGAGTATTTATTAATATTTTTTAGTTTTCTAATATTTTTGATGTTTAAAGATACTTTCCAGGTTTTAAGCAATACAGGCACTTTTAACCTGGAAAGTAAAATAGTTAAAAGCAAATAATTATATTTCAATAAAAATTTATTTAAAAAATAATTTTTGTTTCTTAAAGAAAATATAAACAATTTTAAAGTTTGGAGAGATTATGCAAGATTACAAAAAATGTGCCATAGAAAGATTATCTGCTACTTCTGATAATATGGAAGTATGGTGGGATTCATCACCACTGATTTATAAGTCTTGGGCAGAAAAGACAGTAAATGCTGAAGAGGAAAGCTATAAAAGTAC
>DNFX01000148.1:0-464 GCA_003486795.1 Actinomycetota bacterium | reverse complement strand
AGCGCACAGGTAGATCCCAATCTTATAACAAATACACGGGAAATGCTTCGTCAGGCTCTTGAGCTGAAAAAACTTAGCGATAATATTATGATCAAATGTCCCGGTTCAAAAGAAGGTATATATGCAATACAGATACTTACCTCACTGGGAATACCTACAAATTCAACATTAGTGTTTAATGTTCCACAGGCAATAGCTGTTGCAAAAGCTGTTAAAGCCGGTCTTGAACTTGGTAAAAGCAAAGGTGTTGATTATGGCAAGTGGCGTTCAGTAATAACTATAATGCTTGCAAGATTTGAAGACAGGGAACAGTTTGCAGAAAGCGCAAAATCAGTCGGAATTGAACTTACTGCTGAACTTAAAAGATGGTCCGGAATAGCAATAGCCAAAAAGGCACTTGCACTCTTAAATGACCCTGCAAACGGATACAGCTCAAAACTTCTCCTCTGTTCAAGCAGAATAGG
>DNFX01000061.1 GCA_003486795.1 Actinomycetota bacterium | reverse complement strand
AATTCAAAATTTTGTATAAATGAATTCAGATATTTGTTCAGATCTTCTAATATAATGCTATAACCTTCTATTTCCGGTAGAAATTTTGATATATTCTTATCTATTTTTTCAAATTCAGTAAGTAGTTTTATGATCTTTGAGTTATTAAAAATTAATGAATAATCATTGTTTTCATTTCCACTTAATATTGAAAGACATTCAGAAGAATACTGATAAATCTTTTCATAGTTCTTTAAAATATTTTTTTCGTTTTCAAGTTCTTCATCATCTCCTGATTTTAAATTCAGATTTCCTATTTCATTTAATTTTAAACTTGTTTCATAAATAAACTCATCTTTTTGTTTTTGTTTTTTTAACAAATCATCCAATTCCTGTTTTGCTTCAATATAGTTTCCAAGCAAAGTATTATAAGATTTTTTCAATTCATTTAATTTGAAGCCACCAAGTTCATCAATTATTTTTAAGTGATTTTTCTGATCCAGAAGATACTGATGTTCATGCTGGCCATGAATATCTATAAAGAGCCTGCCAAGACTTTTTAAAATATTTACCTGACTGAAATTACCATTTATAAAAACTCTGTTTCTGCCATTTCTGTTTAGTTCTCTTGTTATTTCCAGATCATCAGCTTCATCAATGCTCTTTATAAGATTTTCTTTCAAAAGGAATTCAGTTACATTTTTGTTATCTTTAAAATTAAAAAATCCTTGAACTAACAGATTTTCCTGACCATCTCTTATGAGATCAAAATTCGCTCTTTCTCCGATAAGAAGATTTATTGCTTCTATTATTAATGTTTTCCCTGCACCTGTCTCTCCGGACAGAATATTAAATCCATTAGTAAACCTTATATTTACATCATCGATTATTGCAAAATTTTTTACATATATCTCTTTTAACATTTGATTAACTATTTTCAGAGTAAAACAATGCAGTAAATTTAATAAATTTTATATATTAATCTTTTTTTACAAGTTTTTCCTTAAAAATCTTAAAAAATATATTCTTGTTAAAAGTAATCAGATTCAGTTTATATTTACACTTTTCAACTTTGAATATATCCTGGTCTTCTATTTTTACATCACATTTTTTACCATCAATATTCAGGCTTACCTCAGTATCTTTTGAATTTATCTGTATTTCAATCTGGTTATCCGGACTTAAAACCAGACTTCTGCTGAACAAAGTGTGCGGGCAGATAGGAGTTATTATAATAGATTCATTTTTAGGCTCAACAACCGGCCCTCCTGCCGATAAAGAATAGGCGGTAGAACCTGTAGGAGTAGAAATTATAACACCATCTGCTCCGTAATTTAATATGGGGATGCCGTTTATTATGATTCTTATCTGAATTATTTTTTCAAGCAATGCCTTGGTAATAACAAAATCATTTAAAGCAAGATAAGGTGCATTTTTATTATCTACTTCTTTTCTGTCTCTGAACAGATTGCCTGATATCAGCATCCTCTGTTCGATTTCGAAATTATTATTTATTATCTTATCCAGGGAATCATACATATCGGAAATATTTATTTCTGCAAGAAATCCGAGATTTCCCACATTTACACCCATAACAGGTTTTCCTGATTTAAAAACATGCCTTGCAGCTCTTAAAAAAGTACCATCTCCGCCAATTGAGATAAGACAGTCAATTTTCTTTTCGAACTCTTCTTTTTCAGTTGAAGAAAGAAAATATTTATTTGCCAGAACATCATTTTTTAACAGATAGACATTAATTTTTCTTAATATCAGATAGTCATAGATATCTTTGGCAATATTAAGTGCCTTTGAATTGTCATTATTGGAAATTATCCCTATATTATCCATTTTATATTATTATTTTAATTTAATTTATCGTGTGCTTCATTAATAACTTTTTTGATAGTTTCAAATATTTTATCATAACTGATTTTATTTTTTTTGTAATTATTATTTACATGTTTTTTTAAGTAAATCCAGAATTCAATATTCCCTTTGGCACCTTTTACAGGTGAAAAAGTAATACCTTTCAGCTCCACAAAATAATTATTTATAAGAAAAATAATAAGTTCTTCTATTACATTTAAATGAGTTGTTTTATCTGTAATGATACCTTTTTCCCCGACAGATTCTTTTTCGGCTTCAAACTGAGGCTTAACTAGTAAAAGAATCTCTCCATTGTCAGCCACCAGGTCATAAATATTCCTGAAAACTTTTCTAATGGAAATAAATGATAAATCAGCAGTAGCAAAATCAGGTATTGAAGGGAGATCATTTTTAGAAAGATTTTTAATATTTGTTCTTTCAAGCAAATAAATATCCGGATTGTTTCTCAGCTTCCAGTCAAACTGTCCATAATTAACATCAACTGCAATTACCGATAATGCTCCGTTTTTTATCATGTAGTCAGTAAAACCTCCTGTAGAAGATCCTATATCAATGACTTTCTTTCCATCTAATGAAATACCGAATTCAATGATAGCTTTTTTTAATTTTAATGCACCTCTGGAAACAAAATCTTTGGTATTTTTTATTTCTATCTCTGAACATTTTAATAACATCTGGCCTGATTTTTTTACCGGTTCGTTTTTGTAAAAAACTTTTCCGGCAATGATTAATGCCTCAGCATCGTGTTTATTTTTAGCAAGATTTCTTTCAATCAATAAATTAGCTGCACTGATTTTTTCTTTTTTAAAATCTCTCAAAACAGGTAAATATTTAATTAAAATAATAACTGAGTATATATGTTATCTGATTTCTACTTTTATTCCGGAAGGAAGGTTTTCGTAAAACCATCTGGCATCTTCCAGGCCAAGCCTTATGCACCCATGACTCGAAGCTTTGCCCAGATTTTCAAGCTCTTCTTTTATAATATTACCTTCGCTGTCAAAAGGAACGCTGTGGAATAAATAAGAATTAAAAAATCTAACAAAATAATATGCCCCTACATCATATTTGGGAAGCCATGAATAGAAAATTTTATCAGTGGTTTTATACAAACCTTTCGGAGTAGGAGTCTGGATGGCACCAGTAGAACATATCATTTCCTTAAGCATTTTATCTTTATAGTAAACCCTGGTTCTCTGTTCTTTAACTGAAACATCTATTGTATAAAAATCCGGATTATCTTCATCGCTTGCTATTATGGTATTGTCATTGATAATCTTTGCTTCCTGCCAGTCCATAGATACTGAAGCTTTTGATGTCCCGATTTCATTTACTGCAGTTATTTCCAGATCATAGGTTTCTCCTGGTAATAAATTTATCTGTACGGTATTTGTTCCCCAGGCACCCAAGCTGTCATCTTTTGAAAACGAAAGACTTGCTTTTGGATATGCAGAAACTTTTACATGTATTCTGTAATATGCCAGAGAAGAATCATCAAGAATAACCGGGCCCTCAGTAATTTGAATATTTAATCTTGGAAAAGTTCTTAGAGGATTCTGAATGGGCTTTTCAAAAGTAATACTGCCATCCGATTTACTATTTTCGGAATTTTTCCTGTTAATACTGTCCTGATTAATATTCTGCAAATCCTTATCGGTATTTTCGAAGTTTT
>DNFX01000069.1:1374-6029 GCA_003486795.1 Actinomycetota bacterium | reverse complement strand
AGTAATACTGATATTTCCAGAACCAGATCTGTATGTTCTTCAGATTCAATATCATTGTCCTGTAATGCTTTTAAAAGTGAATCTATAAAAGACTGATGAGTGTTTTTGGATTCCATCATTTTATTTTTATACATTTTTGCTTCTGCTTCAGTAATCACTCTTTTTATATCTGCACTTTCATTTGATTTTGTAGAGCTGCCAAGAGCCATACTTAAAGGTATTTTGAAATTTTTGATTTTCTCACATTCATTTATTATTCTCTCCATTACATCAACAGCCTGTTTCCCAGGTGTCTTGGGAAGAAGAATAATAAATTCATCTCCTCCCCATCTGGAGATAATATCTTCTGATCTGCAGCATCTTTTCAGGATCCTTGAAGCAACCCTTAACAGTTCATCACCGAGCTGATGTCCAAAAGCATCATTTATCAGCTTAAGACCATTTACATCAGCAACTATTATGCTTATGGGAAGTTGTCTTACCTTGTTTAGCCTTTTAATTTCTTCTTCAAAAAACGCTCTGTTATAAAGTCCGGTAAGACTGTCATGGAAAGACATCTGTTTCAGTTTTTCTTCGGCAACTCTTCTTTCAGTAACATCCCTAAAGACAAGCATTCTGCAGATAATGTTATTTTTTCTGTCGTAAATTAACGAAACCTTTAATTCAATATATATCTTTTTTAATTTATTGATCTGGAGTTCTTTTTGTAAATTATCTTCTTTGGAATTAATCATGGTTATAATGGAGGGCCAGTACTTAAGAATATCATCAATCGGCCTGCCCACCTGATCGTAATTAATTTCAAACATTTGTCTTGCAAAAGCATTTATTTCAATTATCCTGTTTTGTAAATCAAGAAGCATTATTCCGTCATTCAGATTATCTATTATCTTTTCCGTGGCAATAGGTATCATTTCAAGTAATTTATATCTGAAAATTACAAAACTTATAAGTATGGCAGAAACAAAAAAACTGATTGGTGTTATATCCATCCAGTCTGAAAATCCCGGAGAAATAATATAAGCTATATTGACAAACATGGGGAAAACTGAAGCAGCAAAAAGAAATTTTGTCTGTTTTGAAAAAAAACGTGGAAATTTAAAAATAGCTCTTGTAAGTACCAGTACGCCAAAAAGAATTATTATATAGCTGTAAGATATGTGTATCCAGAAATATACCCCTCTTTCAAAAACTGCATGCTCACCCAGATAGCCTTGTTTTATAAAAATATTACTCCATAAAAGATTATGAAAATTATTTGTGGCCGCAATAACCAGTGTTGAAAAAGGAATTACAGACAGCAATATTACAGATTTTCTGTTTATCCATTCGTCATACTGTGCGTATCTGGAAGCAGTGAGCAGAAACAGGACGGGGATTGAAACAATTCCTGCGTAACCGATTATTGAAAATATGATTTTTGATGATAAATCCGGGACAATACTTTCCATTGCAGACGCAAGTGTCCATAAAGTTATGGAAAGCATCAGAAGTGAAAGTTCCAGACTTATATAACCAGGTTTCCTGTACCAGATATAAAGAGCAATAAGACCTGAAACAATAGCAGACGCCAAAAGTACTATGGAGTATGCAGTAATCTGCAAAAAATCCCTTTTCTGACTTGTTTATAAAAAATATATTGATAATTTTGTTAATTAATTTATATATTTTAACTCTAAAAGCAAATAAAAAAAATATTCTCCTTTTACTGTTTGCAAATACTGATGAAACAGGGTACATAACAGAATAATAATACAGAAGTAATTATTATCCTGAATGCAGTACCAGGCCTTTAAGATATTCACCTTCCGGATGATAAATGTTTATTGGATGATCAGCAGACTGACTCAAATGATGAATTATTGATACTTCTCTTTCTGTATTCAGGGCAGCTTTAAAAACAATTTTTTTAAAATCCTCTTTTGTAACAACCTGTGAGCATGAAAAAGTAAAAAGAATACCATTTTTTGCCAGGCAGCTGAGAGCAAGTCTGTTAAGATTGAAATATCCCTGAAGGCCACGATTTAAAGAATTTATGTGTTTTGCAAAAGCCGGGGGATCAAGAACTATCAGATCGTATTTACTTTTATTATTTTTAAAAAAATCAAAAACATCAGCAACCTCCATATTATGATTTTTGTTTTCAAGCCTGTTAATTAAAATATTCTTTTCAAGAAGTTCAATAGCTTTTCTTGAGCTGTCTATGCTCGTGACTTCATCTGCTCCACCTTTTAATGCATAGATGCTGAATCCACCCGAATAGCAGAAAGTATTCAGAACATTTCTGCCTTCTGAATATTTCTTAAGAAGTTTTCTGTTATCTCTCTGGTCTATAAAAAAACCAGACTTCTGTCCTTCCAGAATATCAACAAAAAAATCAATTCCATTTTCAGTTACTTTTATTCTGCCATCTCCCGGATTCCCGTAAATAACCTCATCTATTGTTTTTATTGCAGATTTAAATGAAATCGTGGTGCTGCTTCTGTTAATTATTGATTTTATATTATTTCCCAGATAATGAAGGAAAATTTTTTTAAATAATTCCATATTAAGAAGCATACCTGCGGAATGTGCCTGGATTACCAAATTACCGTTATAATAATCTGCTATCAGGCCGCTTAGCCCGTCTCCTTCAGAATTAATTAGCCGGAACACGTTTATATCAGGATTATCAAAAAACCCGAGCTGTTTCCTTTTGTTTATTGCAGAAAAAATCTTCCTTTCCCAGAAATCCTCATTGATTTCTTCCCTGTCAAAAGATAGAACTCTCACGGAAATAGTTCCTGGCTGATAATGTCCTGTAGCAATGAAATTATCATTGCAATCATATATTTCTACAACAGACCCTTCGCTTATTCCTGAATCAATATCGCGGATAGCACCCGAAAAAACCCATGGATGTTTTCTTATAAGAGATTTGTCTTTTGATTTTTTAAGATTTATTTTTTGCATCTTTTCTCCGGATAATATGTCTTTGTCTATCTGTCTGTTTCAATAAAATCATTGAAATCATTTATCCATTTTTTATATTCTTCCTGTCTTGATTCCAGAAACTTCATAAGCTTTATCATTTTTTCCATAGATAATTTGCTAATATGGTGTTCCAGGGCACATGCATCTTTCTGGGAAGTATCTGTATCCATACCAAGCACTTCATTCAAAAATTTAAATATTTGTTCGTGCTTTTTGTAAATTTTCTTTGCAGTTTCACTGCCTTTTTTTGATAATGTCAGGTAACCATATTTTTCATGTACAACAAGTTCCTTTTCTGACAATTTTGAAACTGCATCTACTACAGATGGAGTTTTTACATCCAGAAATTCAGCAACTTCTTTAACCCTGACAACCTTTTTATCCTGATTTATCAGATATATAGCCTCAAGATAATCTTCAAGGCTTGCTGACAGATGAACCAATTTAATCATCTCCAAATAATATATTAATAATGCAAATAAAAATTTTAATTCTTGTTCTTTTTTAAATAATCTATTATTTCTTTATGACAGCCGCCTTTACACTTATTACTGCTGCAGCAGCAGCTTTCTTTTTTAAAAAGCTGCTCCATGATATTAAATAAAAAATAGATAATCGCCGCTGTTACTATTACTATTATTAAAATAATTTCCAGATTAATATTCATTTTAAATAAAAAACCTTCCTATCTGATAAACAATAAATGACACAAACCATGCAAGAGATAATGTAAATATTATCTGAAACACAAGCTCCTTAAATCCAGCTTCTTTCTGGAAAACAACAAGGCTCGCTATACATGGAAAATAAAGAAGTGAGAAAAGCATAAAGTTATAACCTATTAAAGGATGATAGCTTTTTGAAATTGAAGCCATAACCTTTTCCTGTTCTGATACTTGACCTTCAGTATTATTTTCATTTTCAGTTTTTATGCTTTCATTACCTGAAAGACTGAATAAAGTGCCTATTGTGGATACTACTACTTCTTTCCCTGCAATACCTGTAAGGGATGCCAGCGAAAGCCTCCAATCAAATCCGAGAGGTTTAAAAACCGGGGACAGGAACACACCAGTTCTACCGGCATATGAATCTTCAAGAGAAGATGGTTTATTTTCAGGCCCAAGCGGAAATGTAAAAAGAAACCACATTATTATAGATATTGCAAGTATTATGGTACCTGCTTTTTTAAGATATAGCCACGTTCTTTCCCACATATGAATGGATATGCTTTTAAATGAAGGCATCCTGTATGGCGGAAGCTCCATTACAAAAGGTTCTGCTTCTCCCTTAAATCTTGTCATTCTGAGTATTTTTGCTGTTGCGACAGCAAAAATAATTCCAATCAGATAAATCGAAAATATAACATTTCCAGCACTGTCCGGGAAAAAAGTACCTGCAAATAATATGTATATGGGCAGCCTTCCTCCGCAACTCATAAAAGTATTTATATGCATGGTAATCATTCGATCATTTTTATTTTCCAGGGTTCTTGCACACATATACGCAGGAATTGTACAGCCAAAACCTATCAGCATGGGTATAAATGATTTTCCGTGAAGCCCGATTTTATGCATAATTCTATCCATAATAAATGCTACTCTTGCCATGTACCCGCTGTCTTCAAAGAAAGCTATAAAAATAAAGAGAAGCATTATTTTTGGAGTGAATATTAATATTCCGCC
>DNFX01000069.1:0-1368 GCA_003486795.1 Actinomycetota bacterium | reverse complement strand
GGATAATCTCCCAGTTTGAAAACAACTTGAAACATAAGCCACATAAAAAAAGCAAAAATCGGAAGACCGAGATATTTATTCAGAAGTATGCCATCAAGCTTGTCGGTAATATTTTCCTTGCTTTCTTTTTTTGAAATAAGTGCTTCTTTTAATGCACCATTTATAAAACCATATCTTGCCTCTGCTATCAGCCTTAATGGCTCAGATCTTAAAATATTGTTTATATGGTTTATGGAATTACTGACCTGGGTTTCCAGTTTCTGATAAAAGGAAGCATCTGTCTTTTTAATCACTTCTTTTATAAATATAGGATCCTGCTCAAGCAGCTTTATAGAAACCCACCTTAAATTATCGTTTTTATAAAAATCGGGTTTTTCTTTCAAGAAGATATCACTTATTTTTTTTATCTCATTTTCGATTTCATCATGATAATTTATTCTTACCTTTTTCCTGTCGGCAACTTCATTATAAAACTCAATAATTTTATCTATAAGTTCCTTTATGCCCTTACCCTGATTCCCTATTGTTTTTGAAATCGGTCCGCCCAGCAGTTTTGACAGAAGCTCAAAATCGTAATCTGTTTTATCCTGTAGGGAATCAAACATATTGAAAACAAAAATAATCGGCAGATCTAATTCAATCAGCTGGGTGGAAAGATAAAGATTTCTCTCCAGGCTTCCAGAATCTATTACATTTAAAACAACATCGGGTTTCTCTCTTATGAGATAATCTCTTGAAACCGCCTCTTCAGGAGAATAAGCATAAAGGCTGTATATTCCGGGAAGATCAGTGAATTTTATCCTATAACCTTCTTTTAGTACTTCTCCAGATTTATGTTCAACAGTAACCCCCGGATAATTACCAACGTGTTGTCTTGCACCAGTCAGTTCATTAAAGATCGTAGTTTTACCGGAGTTGGGTGTTCCTATCAAAGCTACTTTGATTTCCCTGTTCATTCTATTTCTTATCTCTGGATTCACTAATTCTTTTTAAGGTTATTTTGCCTGCAGCTCCCCTGCCAAGAGCTATTTTAATTCCTTTTGCGATAATTGTTACAGGTCCCCATGCCGATATATCCAATACTGTTATTTCTTCCCCGGGAATTATCCCTATTGAAAACAGCCTTTGCTTAAGACAATGACCTGCAAATATATTATCTATAACGTATTTAGTATTTTTTCGGGCATCACAAAGAAAAATAATATCATGTTCAACAGCACTTACACCTTCAGTATGTAAAAATTTTTTACTATTTCTAAAATTCAGTTTCTTTTCAAACATTTTTTATAAGCCTACCTTAAAAAGATAAATTAAAATATTAAAGTTAGTCCAAGCTAACTTTAATTAAAGATAATTAAATTGTCAATA
>DNFX01000098.1 GCA_003486795.1 Actinomycetota bacterium | reverse complement strand
TCTTAACTATTTTTAGTATACAATGTGTCTAAGAAAGGGGTTCACCCCAATTTTTATTTTTGACTGCTTTAATTTTTAAAGTAATTAACTTGTTTATAATTACTATTTAAAAATTTAGTCCACAATACCAAATTATACGTCCCCTTGGCCTGGAAAGACCCAAATTATACGTCCCCTTGGCTCCTTTGAATAATGCACAATTGTGCATTATTTGCACGAATAGTTATTTTTTATTATAATACTTTTATTATTGAAGTCAATCAATCGAAAGAAAAAGCCAGTTAGCATGGAAACAAACAGGAAATTTCTTTATAAAATCGCAAGACTTTATTACTTTGATAATTTTACGCAGGAAGAGATATCGAAAAAACTTGGAATTTCCAGAAGTAAAGTTTCAAGATTTCTGGATAAAGCCCGTGCTGAAAAAATAATTGAAATAAAATTAAATTATCCTGAAGAAAATTATGATAAAACAGAGACTCTTATTGAATCAAAATTCGGTATCAGAGAATGCATAATCGTTCCTTCTTTTGATTCACAGGAAGAAGTTTTTAAAAATATCGCCGGCGAGCTTTCAATGCTTCTGCAAAGAATACTGAAAAACGGAGATTATGTGGGAATAAACTGGGGAAATACTTTGAAGGAAGTGGTGGCAAGGCTTCATTTTCCCAAAAAGATAAATATCAATGTTGTTCCGATGATGGGCGGATTAGGGAAAATAGATAACGGCATGCAGACAAACCTGATTGCAAGTAATCTCGCAGACAAATTAGGAGGTATAAGTTACCAGATACATTTCCCTGCCTTTCTTGACAGCAAAAACCTAAAAGAAATGATTTCTGATGACAGTAATGTAAGAGAAATATTTGATCTTTCCGATAAAATCAATACTGCCATACTCGGAATGAGTGCAACTACAGAAAATTCAACTTTGATAAGAATGGGTATTTTCACAATTAAAGATATTGCTTATCTGAAATCATTAGGAATTGTAGGAGATATCAACCTTAACTGGGTTAATTCAAAAGGTGATTTTGTCCCTAATGATATATTCGACAGGACATTGAATATTCCATTTGAAAAATTAAGAAAAATCAGAAATGTTATAGGTATTGCTTTTGGAAATCACAAGATAAAAATAATCAGAGCCCTTCTTTTGTCCAGATTAATTAACATCTTCATAACTGACCAGGATACTGCGAAAAGACTTGTCAGATAAAATCTGCCGCATGATAAGAGCTTCTTACAAGTGGAGCCGCCTGAACAAATTTAAATCCCATTTCCCTGCAAATCTCTTCATATTCCTTAAATACTTCAGGCCTTACAAATTCAGATACCTTTAGATGGTTTTTTGAAGGTGAGAGATACTGGCCTATTGTTATAAAATCACAACCTGTTTTTCTTAAATCTTTAAAAAGATTTACAACTTCATCTCTTTTTTCTCCAAGTCCGACCATTATTCCTGATTTTGTTATTATTTCCGGATTGATTTTTTTTGCATTCTCTAAAAGCTCAAGAGAGCGGTGATAATCAGCCTGCGGCCTAACTTTATGATAAAGTTCCTTTACTGTCTCAAGATTGTGATTCAGTATATCCGGATTTTGTTCCACAACTGTTTTTAAAGCATTAAAGGAACCTTTAAAATCCGGAATCAGCACTTCAACTGTTACAGGGTTTTCCGCTTTTAGTTTTTTAATCTGTATTATTACCTCGGCAAAAGCTCTTGCACCGCCGTCTTTGAGATCATCTCTTGTTACCGACGTTATTACCACATGTTTCAGGCCAAGTTTTTTTACTGCTTCAGCAACTTTTAACGCCTCCGTCTGGTCCGGGCTTTCAGGAATTCCTCCTTCAACATTACAGAATCTGCAGTTTCTTGTACATATTTTGCCTAATATCATAAAGGTCGCTGTCTTTTTTGAAAAACATTCCCACCTGTTGGGACACAGAGCTTCTTCACACACAGTGTTAAGATTGAGCTCCCTGAGTATCTCGGTAGTTTTAATTGTATTATTGTTATTACTGTATCTGATTTTTAACCATTCACTGTTTTTTCCTGACATCTTTATGCTCTTTTTCCATACTTTTAATATCCTGTCCGGATATTAAGTATAATATTTTTAAACTATTTCAAAAATTCATATTTATATTACTTTCCAGATAACCGAACTCCTCTGCAAAATAAAATGCTACATCTTTTTTGAGCTTGCTTTTATCTATTGGCTTTTTTGTAATTTCTTTAATAGATGTAACTTTCTTATCCCTGATTCCACATGGAATTATATAGTTAAAACCTTCAATATCATTATCCGCGTTTATTGCAAATCCATGCATTGTAATCCATCTTCTAACTGAGATCCCGAGAGCGGCTATTTTGGAATCATTTACCCATACACCTCTCAGCCCTTCTATTCTCGATGACTTTATACCGTATTCTTTTGACAGCATACTTATTATAAAATTTTCGATTTTCCATACAAGAAGTTTTACATCCTTTTCATGGTTTCTTAAATCAATTATCAGATATCCTATAATCTGGCCCGGATTATGAAAAGTTACGTCTCCTCCCCTGTTGGTGTTTATTACTCTTATATTCTTTAAAGCCAGTTCTTCATGGGAAGCTATAACATTTGCATTGTCAGCACTTGTTCCCAGAGTTATCACAGACGGATGTTCAAGAATCAGTAAGGTATCGTTTGTTTCTTCTTTCAGCCTTTTATCAAACTTATCAAGCTGGATCTCATAAGCTTTTTCATAATCCATTATCCCCAGATCGAATATGTCCAGTATTTTTGGCTTTGGTTTCTTATTTATATTTTCCACTGTATTGTCCATTACAAAGATAGACGGATATAAAAAGATAGGTTTCAGAAATAGCCTGGCATAAAAATTATCTGATAGCAATTAAATATCTGGTATTTTAAATTTTAAGTCGGTAAAAACCTTCATAGTCAATATAGATATTTTGCTTTTAAACTGATATTATTGCTTAATTATTTTTTATTAATATTTTGCTTAAAGTGCAAGTGCTGACTGTAGGCACCAGACGTAGATTGTACATTTAAAGGATAAGTGTAAGCTGTAAGAACCAATCTTTAATATTGCATATTAATAAAATTTTATCATTGGAAAAATTAAAATAATCCGGGGAAAATCAGGGAAAAACAATCCAGATGAACACCGAAAGAGATACTTTTAAAGATTACATTTTGCAGACTCCCAATTTCTTGACACTTTTTCTTGTCCCTGTTTCTTTTCTGTCTATTGCCCCTGCTCTTATTGAAATTGCAAGAGAACTGCATACTACCCCGGAGACCATGAATCTTGTATTTACTTTTTTCCCTGCCGGAATGGTGGCAGGACAGCTTACTTCAGTATTTTATAACCGAAGATTTAAGCGTTCACTTATTATACTTACAAGTTATATCCTGCTGATTCTGATTAATCTTGTTTTATTTTTCGCACAGCATTTTGTAATTTATTTTGTTCTCAGCATTTTCTGTGGCTACCTTCTGGGAATAAATTATGTCCAGTCAACTGAAAATATACTTGCATGCAAGGTAAAGAACAAGGACAGATTAGTAACCCTGATGGTTACTTTTTATCCCATAGGCGCACTGGTAGCTCCCTTCCTGTCTTCGCTGCTTGTCCGATATCAGATAAGCTGGCGTTATACATACATTATAATTGCCGCCTTAATTCTGATAACAGCTGTATTATATTCCCTGCTTTCTTTAAAAGGCCAGAACAGAATAATTGCCAATACAGTCCAGAGAGTATCATTTAAAGAAATTTTTAAAGACAGAGATGCAAATATATCGTATATAATCATTCTTCTTGTAGTATTGATCTATATTGTGGGAGAAAGCGTCTTTGGCAACTGGACTCCTACTTATCTGAGGCTTGCAAAAGGACTTGACATTCAGTCGGCTGCACTGGGCGTAACTCTCTTTAATATTTTCATAGTTATCGGAAGATTTATAGCAAGCTCGCTTGCCGGTAAAGTCAGTGCAAAAACCATTCTTCTGGCTATTTCAATTATTGCCATAATTTCAGCAGTATTTTTTGTTATGTCAGATACAAAATTATTTATATATATTACTATAAGCCTGGTGGGATTAGGTTATTCAGCTATGTACCCTTTGCTTGTTTCGACGGGAAGCACAATATATGAAAAAGGACGCGGGATCTTATCGTCAATGATTTTTGCGGCAGGCTATGGCGGGAAGACCATTACACCTTTTATAACAAAAGCAATTGCTGAAAGAAATCTTACATTTTCAATACTTGTTGCAACAATCTTTTCAGGCATTGCAGCAATGCTTATTATATTCCTGATAGTATTTGAAAAAAGAAGAGCTTTGACAAAAAATTAAAATATAAATATAGTCCTAAATATATTTTTTATATTAACATTTTAATAATTGAAAATGGGTGAAAAACCAAAATCATTCAAGTGGAGGAAAAATGACAGAAAAATGTGCTGAATGCGGAGTTGAACTTCCGGCAAATTCAGAATCAGTTTATTGTGCAAAATGTGATGCGCTACTGGATAAAAAATTTGAGAAAATAGAAATGAATCTTATCGTTTATAAGGAAATATCAGATGATGAGATTGCAGTTCTGAAAAAGTTTGATAAAGAAGATATTATAAGTCTATATCTGAAACTGTATGACAGTTACCGGGAAGACGGAGATTTTAATGAATATGAAGCAGCCTTGTTGAATAAAATGCAAAATGTCTTCGAGCTGACTGCCGAAGAGATAGGCAGTGACAAGATAGCCAGATATGACGAGACAAAAGCTGCTGAAAAAAGAAAACCTCTTGACTGCATAAAGTGCGGCAAACCTGTCTTAAAAGATGATTTTGTATTCTGTCCATATTGCGGCTTCCACTTAGGGGACGTATAATTTGGCTCCTTCTGGACCAAAGGGACGTATAATTTGGCTCTTCCTGGTCAAAAGAAACTTTTAATCTGGGTACGGCTGACCGGATAAGAAACTTATTGATTCATAAAATAGAAATTATTCTCTGACTTATCAGACAGAATTTGCAGCCTGGCTTGTTTTTAGTATTATCTGTTTTATATAAAGAAGAATGGAGCAAAGAATCATAGAACCTATTCTTTATAATATATACCAGGTAAACCTAATTGACAGGACTTGTTTTAAAATCATTTATATAGCCTGTCATATATATCAAGGAAAAGTTCGTACTGTTTTTCATAATAAGATTTGTTTTGATTATGCGGCTGGTAAATAGTTTTTACCCTGACAACCTTCCTGACAGCTTCTTCCACGCTTGAAAAAAATCCCATATCAACCGCACCAAGAATCGCACTGCCTAAAGATGCTGCCTCTTTTGATTCCATTACCATGACTTCCATATCAAGCACATCTGCCTTCATCTGATTCCAGACTTCGCTATTGGAACCTCCGCCGCTTGATATTATTTTTTCAGATTTAATATCAATCTGCTCAAGATATTTTAGATTTTTCTTTAAAATAAAACAGATTCCCTCCATGACAGCTTTTGCAAGATAGAGATTATTATGCGAAACACTGAGACCATAAAAGACTCCTCTTGCATCCGGATTATATTCCGGAGAATTAACTCCCACAATATATGGAAGAAAAACAGGATCACCAGATCTGGGTATTATATTTTTTACTTCCAGGTCCATTTGTTTAAAGGATAGCCTGTCAGCAAAATTATTCTTAAACCATTCAAGGCTGATTCCTCCGCTTTCGACTATTGGAAGCATCACATAAGTGTTTTTTATTGCATTATAATGGCAGGGGATTCTGTATTTATTTATATTAGGCTTATCTACGACAGCACAAATAACCATTACAGTGCCGGTTGTCTCACCAATAACTCCGGGCCTTACATTCCCTGTTCCGATCATGCCTGCCATCTGGTCAAGGCAGCCGCAATTGACAACAACATCTGAGGTCAGATTAAGAAATCCGGAATTTTCTCTTGCCAAAAGGCCGGCTTTTTCACCTGGTTCCTTAAGTTCAGGTAATTTACTAATATCGATACCAAGGAATTCGAGCATTTCATTCCAGTATTTTTTTTTGTTTATATCAAAATAATAGCTGAAATTATAAATGGAAAACTCCGAAATAAACTGCCCGGTAAGCTTATAAATGATGAAATCTTTTAGAAGAAGAAACTTATATGCTTTATCGTATATCTGCCTTTCATTATTTTTCATCCAGAGTATTTTTGATGCCGGCCAGGTTGTAATAATGTCGGGCTGACCGGTTATACCATACGCTTTTCCCATATCAAATTCTCGGCGGATAGCGTCTACTTCCCTGGCCGAACGACTATCAAGCCAGGAAATTGCATGTCTTAGAGGAGTTCCATTGACATCAACCGGCACTATTGTTTCAGCCTGACTGCTTAAAGATATTGTTATGACATTTTTACAATTAATATCTGATTTTAAAAGAAGCTCATCAATTCCCTTAAGGCATAGCTCCCAGTATTGAAGAGCATCAAATTCAATATAATTACCGTCTATCTTCAGGTCATAGCTTAAAGAATGAATACATATTTCTCTCAGATTTTCGTCAAACAATCCAAATTTTATTAAAGTAGTGCCAAGATCAATAGTTATTATATATTTATTTTTAGTCATCTTTCACCTCTTAAAAGTAAAAGGGACCAGGGGGACGTATAATTTGGCTCCTTTTTATAATACATATGGATAGAACAACTTATAGCTTTATATATTTACCATATTAATAAAATAATACATGTGAAGTAAACTATCTAAAAGATGTATTTATAAATTTTGTTATTGTTATTATAAAAAATTAGATTTTCCTGAGTATTTTTCTCCTGATTTTATATAAACAACCT
>DNFX01000106.1 GCA_003486795.1 Actinomycetota bacterium | reverse complement strand
GAAGCAAGGATATTTGCAGCTTTTGCAGTATCGATTGCTGAACCGCCTCCAACACAAACTATACATTCCGGTTTTACCGTTCTTATAAGGTCAGCAAGTGAAAAGACATCCTCTCTCGGGCTGTTTTCTTTTGAAGTCTCCTTGCGGGCCATAATCTTTATATTCTTTTCATTCAGTATTTTTTCGATTTTTTCTCTTAAAGTTTCTGCCCAGGCATTTGCTGAAATAATCAGAAGAATACTGCTGCCGAATTCAAGAATAAAGTCTCCGAGAACATCAAGACATCCGGTTCCGAATACATATCTGCCTTTCGTGTAATCTTTTAATAGTTTTTCTGCCTTTAAAATTTTTTCATCCATTTTTTCTCCTCACATAATAGAACAATTAATTATTATTTTAAAATCATTTAATTTTATAAAAAAGCTTTTTAAAATATCTCTGATATTATATATTAAAACTTGTTTTAAAACTGTGGAGTTGCTCTTAATATATCATTAATAAATTACATATTTAATTAAAAAAATTTTTTCAGTTTAAAAAATATATTTTAACTTAAATTAGATTAGGGAGGAAATAATGCCACTGGTACCGATGAAACAGATTCTGGACGAAGCTATAAAAGGAGGTTACGGGGTAGGTGCATACAATGTAAACAATATGGAGCAAATACAGGGAATCATGCAGGCAGCTGCAGAAACAGGCTCTCCTGTAATAATACAGGCTTCAAGAGGAGCCCTTAAATATACAAAAATGCTCTATTTGAAATATATCATGGTTGCAGCCGCAGAAGATAACCCTAATATACCGATCTCGATACATCTTGACCATGGAAACAATTTTGATACCTGCCGACAGGCTATCGAACTCGGCTTTACATCAGTTATGATAGATGGCTCATTAAAAGAAGATTCAAAAACACCTACAACATTTGATGAAAATGTTGGAATCACTGCAAAAGTAGTTGAATACGCTCATAAATTCGGAGTTACTGTTGAAGGAGAGCTTGGAACACTCGGCGGGATTGAGGACGGCGTAGGTTCAGGAATAAGCAAGTTAACCGATCCTTCAGAAGCTGAAAAATTCGTAAAACTGACAGGAGTGGATGCTCTTGCCCTTGCCATCGGTACAAGCCATGGAGCATACAAATTTAAAGAAGCTCCCGTACTTGCACTCGATATCATTACTGAAGTCAAGAAGAGGCTTCCGGACACTCCGCTTGTAATGCACGGTTCATCTTCCGTGCCAAAAGAACTTATTGATATAATTAATAATTATGGTGGCAGTCTGAAGCATACTATGGGAGTACCTATGTCATCCATACAGGAAGCAATCAAGCGCGGCGTTAAAAAAATTAATGTGGATACTGACGGAAGACTGGCAATTACAGGTGCAATCAGAAGGTACTTCTCAGAACATCCGGATGTTATTGATCCGAGGGATTATTTCGGTGAAGCAAGAAAAGCCGTTTACGAAACTGTAAAAAGTAAGATGATTGATTTCGGTACGGCAGGACATGCACAGGATTACAAACCTCTGACCTTGTCAGACATGATAGAAATTTATAAAAAATAAGACATTTTATGTTTCCATGCTTGAAAATCATAATTTTAAAATAGGGATTTCGATTCTTGATTGTGATTATCTTAACCTTGGAAAAGAGTTAAAAAAAATAGAAGAATCGGGGGCTGATTTTATTCACCTTGATATAATGGATGGGAATTTTGTTCCACAGATTGCTTTCGGACAGAAAATGGTTTCTCATCTTGTCAAAGGTTCTTATTTGCCAGTCCGTACTCACCTTATGATAAAAAATACAGATGAACAGGTAGAAAGTTATGTCAGACATAATCCGGATTCCATAACGGTTCACGCAGAAACATGCAGACATCTTGACAGGGTATTATCCATTATAGCAGATAGCGGAATCAGTGCCGGAGTTGCTCTCAATCCTTCAACTCCCGTATCTTTTGTGGAAAATGTTCTTGATAGAATAAATTCGGTTTTAATTCTTACAGTTAATCCTGGATTCGGGGGGCAGGATTTTATTGAAGGAATGAATAAAAAAATCAGACTGACAAGGGAAATGATAAATAATCATTACAGTGGTTCAGGCAGAAAAAACATTATTGACATAAAGGTAGACGGGGGTATCAATACTTCTACCATAGAAAAAGCAAGAGATGCAGGAGCAGACACTTTCATTATAGGTTCCTCATTTTTTAAAAGCAGCAATCCTGCTGAATTCATAAAAGAATTAAAAATAATATTGTACGGAAAACAGACAATATAATAATTATTTATCTTTAATGCAAGAAAGTTTTCATGACAGAAAAAGTTATTTTACCACGGATAGATAAAAAGATTATTAAAATTGCCGTAATAGGCGGTGCAGAATGCAGTGAAGAAATATACCAGGAAGCCTATAAGGTAGGTTACGGCATTGGCAGTAATAGTGCTGTCCTCATAAATGGCGGTCTTTACGGAGTTATGGAGGCAAGTGCCAGGGGAGCAAAAGATTCAGGCGGAATGACTATAGGAATACTGCCCGCAGAATCAGAAGATACTGCAAATCCCTATATAGATATCAAAATCACTACAGGTATGGGCTATGCAAGAAATGCAATAATAATTAAAAGCGCTCATGCGGTCATTGCGGTGGATGGAGGTTTCGGAACCCTTTCTGAAATAGGATATACCTTAAGCTATAACAAACCCCTTATTGCCTATAATACATGGACACTTCTTCCCTGTTCAAAGCAATATGAACCTTTAATGCATTATGCAAAATCTGCCGATGAAGCAGTAAGTCTTGCAATAGGTTTTGCAACTGGGAAAAATATATAATTATTATTCTTTCTTTTCAAAAGAATCTTTTGCACCGCATTCGCATTTCCTGGGTTTGCATCTGCTTTCTTTTTCAAAACCACATGCACTGCATTTCCATACTGCCATTCTTCCCCCTTTCATATTGATTATATAATTTTTAATCAAATATCAGACTCCGAATACCTTTACAAAATTCATCTGAAGATTGGTAAGTGAAGACTGTAATGTTTCCTTTTCCTGAGCACTAACTTCATCTGCAAGAACTTTCAGCAGGGCATCAAAGCCATCAATAGCAAGTTTTGCCTGGCTTTTATCTTTGAATTTATCGTTTGTCCCTATTGGCAGTCCCATTTTTTTATAAGCAAGGCTTGAAAGAGACATCATGAGCTGGATTATTATATCCTTGGTTGTAAGCTTGTCCAGCTCATCCTGAAGCTGTTTTACCAGTTCCTCTTCTTCTTTTTTCTTTTCCTCAGGAGTCTTGTCCTTATCCCCTAAAACTGCATCATCATATTTTTTTGTTTTATCCCAGGAATCGGTATTATCCCTAACATTCTTATATTCTCCGTTACCGCCTTCTTTTTTAGCTTTCATGTTTTTTCTCCTCTTCTAAAAAACATTAATATTGCTAACTGATTATCCAATCAGATTTTAAAAAAATATCTTCCAAATATATCATTAATTATAATATCTGTTTTTGATTTCATAATCTATTTTTATGCTTTCACTATTAAAAGTCTTAAAAACCGGATTTCCATATGATTACTGTTATCTATATTAAATATCAAGTACTCAGCTGAATGCTGATTATTATGCCTGCATCTGTTATTTCTTATGTTATTATATGTATGCTTTAAGAAATTCTTTATGAATCATAGCTGACAAGCGAAAAAATATCATAACCTTTAAGAACTTCTCTGGGCTTCAGGAAATCAAGCTCAATAAGGAAGCAGAAACCAGCTATTTTTCCTCCGGCATTTTCAATCATCTCAGCTGTAGCTTTTGCTGTGCCCCCCGTTGCAACAAGGTCATCAACTATCAGTATATTATCGCCTTCTTTTACTGCATCCACATGCATTTCAAGAGTACTGCAGCCATATTCCAGCTCATATGAAATCTGCCGGGTCTCATAAGGTAATTTTCCAGGTTTTCTTACAGGAATAAAACCCACTCCCAGTTTATAGGCAACGACTGAACCGAAAATAAATCCTCTTGATTCTGCTCCTATGACTGCATCTATCTTTTTCCCCTTACAGCTTTCTACAAGTTTGTCAACAGCATATCTAAAGGCTTCACCGTCTTTTATAAGAGTAGTGATATCGTAGAACACAATGCCTTTCTTTGGAAAATCAGGTATATTTCTTATCTTAGATTTCAAATCCATTTTTCACCTTTCCGGTTTTATCTTCCTTTTAATAAATTTATAGTATTGTTTAACAGATAATTTATATCCAGACCTTTATAATCAAGAAAACCAAGCACTTCCTCAGGAGAATATTTCATTCCATAGCTCCATATTTCTTTAAGAAAATCACCGGCTTTTTTGTTTTTATACCACCTGTATCCGAATTTGTTAAGCATATATTCCTTAACCTGTGCTTCAAAAATCCATGCTCTTATATAGTTTGTACAGTAGAAGCTGTCATCTACATCTTTCAGATAATTCTCGGGGAAATATTTCATTATCAGATTTTCAGTAAGAATTTCACTGTAAGCGCTGTCTTTGCCCTCTACTTTTTTTTCAGAATGAAGAAGGAGTTCATATTTAAGCTTTCCGGCATACCTTCTTAAAAAGAAAAGATTTATTATGCTTAAAAAATAAGTAAAGTCATCGGCAGCTTCGCTGTTCATTTTAAGAACATCAATAAGCCAGTTTCTGTCCCATGCAAGATTTTCAAGACAGAATGCATATCCTTCAGTAACAGCACTGTCGCCAAGATACTTATATGCTATATCAAGATCCTCCTTCGTATTTGCAAAATGCTCTGCATGCCCGCCTTCATGGAACATTGACTGATAATCATCCTGTCCGCCTGTAGGCATTACTACAAGATATATTTCGGAAGGTACTCTGACTGTGCAGCAGAAAGCTCTGGGAGATTTGTTTTCTCTCTCATCTACATCCATTATGATGTTCTTCTGACTATCAATATCTATTCCCATCAGGCGCATGCTGTCCATAAATATAGGGATGAGCTGTTCTTTCTTAAAAAACATGTCGAATTCTTTTGCTCTTTTGATGAATGCAAAATCACTTGCCCTTGAACCTTCAAGGCTGATATTGAGTTTCTTCCGGAAAAGCCTTCCCATATGCTCTCTGTAAAGCGAATCGGTAGTTTTGACAAGCATATCCATTTCTTTTTCAAGTTCGAAAAAGTCAAAACCTTTTATGCTCATAAACATCTCTGTATAATTTCTGAAACCAAAATTACCGGCTTCATCATGCAGGGACTCCCAGTACTGGACAAAGTCCGGGTTAAAGATTTCTGAAGTTACCCGGAGTCTTTTGTCTTCAATGAGTTTTCTCTTAAGAGGATCTTCTTCATTTGAAAGAATTATATCTGAGTATCTGAAGGACACATCTTTTCCGTCTATCTGGATTTTGGAAGAAGCTTCATTATTTGCTATTCTGTCTGCAATATGGGCATATCTGTTGCCCATATATCCTTCAGCGCTAAAACCAAGGAGATGCTGCGCCTTTTTTTTGTTTTCCCCTTTTGAATTGTCATAAAGGTCCTTAAAAAAGTTAACGGTTTCTGCGTTGAAAAGCTGTGGATATTCATCATATATTACCTTTAAATTCAGCTCCTGTTTAAGGCCTGCAAAATGAAGGTAATACTCCTTGTCGATTTTGCTTAAAAAATTTTCAGCATCAATAGAAAATTCATCAACATTCATCAAATCCTCCGCAAGTAGAATTAATTAATCAAAATAAATATAGAATGCGGTTGTAAGGAATTAAAGCTGCCTGCCTTTAAATGACAAGTGATTTTATTTTGTTTTTAATGCTTTCTTTATCAAAGCCATAAGCTTTTATAAGCTCCATGGGTTCACCGGACGCACCGAACTTGTCCATAACACCCATTCTTACTACTTTTACAGGCATTTTTTCAGAAAGAAGCTCACAAACCGCACTTCCCAGACCTCCT
Source organism: Actinomycetota bacterium (assembly GCA_003486795.1). The sequence goes on along the minus strand of DNFX01000106.1, from coordinate 227 downwards.
ATTATACTATGATCTTCAACAGTAACTACAAGTCCGGTTTTTCCTGCGCTCTCCATTACCAGTTCTTCATCAAGCGGTTTTATTGATGGCATATTTATGAAATCAATCTCAATACCCTCATCATTAAGTTCTCTGGCTGCTTCCAGAGCAATATGTGTCATAAATCCTGTAGCGATAAGAGAAGCTTTGGAACCTTCCATTATCCTGATTCCCCTGCCAAGCTCGAA
>DNFX01000127.1:5227-5756 GCA_003486795.1 Actinomycetota bacterium | reverse complement strand
GCTTTTTGCGTATAACGTCCCGCGGGTAAAAGATGTTTTGCGATTAAACCTTTTCAAACATTTTGACAGTTGTTGTCATATCTGAAAAGATAAAATGATAATTGTTCTGGTTTCATAAAAGCAAAATATGGCGAAGCCCAAGCGAGGTACTCCGAGCGTAGCTTCTTACCCGCTGTTATGCTCCAGTACCAGCCGCTTCTTGTCCAAGCTGTCACTAACCGCAATACTGACCCCTCAGTTTTCGGTATGCTGACCCCCTAAAGATATAACATAAGTTGATAAAAAAATCATAGTGTTTTCCTGAATGATTTTCCATCGATAACAATTTTATGAGCGTTGTGGAATAATCTGTCAAGCAGAGCTGAACTTACTACTGGTTCAGAAAATAGTTCTCCCCAATTTTCAAGAGGTCTGTTACTGGTAATTATTATTGATCCGCACTCATAACGTTCAGAAATTATTTCATTTAAAATGTGTAAAAGATGATTCGTAAAAGCCTGCAATCCCCAATCATCAAGGATAAGTAAAT
>DNFX01000127.1:4700-5056 GCA_003486795.1 Actinomycetota bacterium | reverse complement strand
CGGACCTACAAAAAAAATATTTTCACTTTTACGAATAAAATCACAGATGGAAAAATTCATTATCTGCTGCCGGTTGATTTTAATATTAAAATCAAAATCGAATTCCATAATTCTTTTGTATTTTCCAAGATTTGCCTTCTTAATGCTATTTTCCTGTTTTTTAAGTTTTCTCCGGTCTATTTCATCCTGAGTAAGTGAAAGTAGAAAATCTGCATAAGATATTTTAGTATTTACAGCTTCATTTACACGATGTTCAAAGTTTTCATAGAAAGAAGAAAGGCGCAGCTGTTTTAAGTTTTTTTTAATTTGAGCATATGTTTCCATTTATAATTTCCTTGTTTATTATTTCATCAATG
>DNFX01000127.1:365-4677 GCA_003486795.1 Actinomycetota bacterium | reverse complement strand
GTATTATTGCCAAAGCTTGAAGATCTCAGGCAAGCTTTTTCTATTCTTTCATTTGAATAATTTTCTTTAAGATTTATTATCTTCTGGGCACCCCTTAGATTACGAAGTGCCTCTTCCTCAAGAAGCGTTTTAACTACTTTTGCAGTGTAAAAACCTATTTTCAAAGCTTCACTGATGCAATAATCACTGTCCTGATAAATGTATTTACCTGATTCTGCAGGATAGTGGTCTTTATTTGTTCTTCTTTTGCCTTCTGATACAGAATAATGAACTGCAACAAGCTCATTATCATAAAAAACGGTAAGTTGCGATTGTGTTTTTCTCACTTCAACATAACTGCCAATAAGTGAATGAGGTACACTGTAATAGGATTTATCAAACTGAATGTGAATATCTTTGCCTACTTTGAGGGTTTTCCAGAGTGGAGTTTCAAATCTCACTTCAGGGAGAGGCAAAAGAGTATCTTTTTCATATTCAAGAAATAATTCGATAGGTTTACGTCTTGTTGTACCATGTACCCTTTTTCTTGCAATATCTTCATTCCATTGCATGATCTGATTATTGGCATCGCTGAAATTCTTAAAGGTTCTAAGCGGCAGGAAGTTGTTCTTTACATACTTTACACCGGATTCAACTTTGCCTTTATGCTCAGGAGTTCCTGGGAGACATGGATCTATCTGAAATCCATAATGCTTTGCGCAATCAGCATAGCTTTTATTAAGCATGGGATCACAGTATGCAGCTTTTATTACTGCGCTTTTTAAATTGTCAGGAATAATTATTCGAGGAACACCTCCAAAATGTTCAAAGGCATGGGCATGGCAGCTGCACCAGGTGTTAATATTCTGGTCTTTTACAATTTCATAATATGCATCCCGGGAGAATCCTAAAACCATGACAAATATATAGGCTTTGATTTTTTCTCCGCACACATCATCATAGATTTTACCTGCGCAGCCGAAATCTACCTGTGCAATTTCACCTGGTTTTGATTCAATCCTGAAACACGCTCTGTTATTGTTGATATTGTTTTTAGAAACATAACGCATAAGAGATGAATAGCTTCCGTTAAATCCTTTTTCGTTAAGTACCTGTAAAAGTCTTGCATAGTTATCACAGCCGGCTGATAACTCTTCTACCAGTGTACTGTTTTGCAAAAGCCATCCGTGGTTTAATGAATATCGTTCATTACCTCTTGCTTCCCGGAATTCCTTCATTATTTCTGAAATATTTCCTTTAAGGTAAGGTTTTTCGCTTAAAATGAGTTCTAAATTACTGCGGTATTTTTTTACAGTATTTTTTGAAATCCTATGCCTGCGGGCAATCTGTTTTATTGGCATATTATCCAAGAGGGCATTTACTGCGTCTTCCAATTTATACATATCTAACTCCCTTTTATCCATTAGCTCCTCCGTTTGAGCAGGGTAATGGATGTTTTTTATGGGGGTCAAGATACCGAATTTCAGGGGGTCAGTATTGCGAATTTGCGGGGGTCAATTTCGTGAGAATTGACACTTGCCAATCAGCTGACAAATTGTATATATAATTCTCAAAATCATTTTATTGAAGATCTTTACAGTCTTGCCTTATGTGATTACATATTTGGTCCGCCAAGCACATTTTCGATGTGGGCATCTTTCTATGGAGAAGTTCCTTTACGATTTATAACTAATCCTGATACGGACTTATCTCTTGATAAGTTTAAAAAGATTATTTATCAAAATTATTATGAGGATGGTACTTGTGTCTTTGAATAATAAAATGAAAATATCTGTTGCAATGTGCACTTTTAATGGAGAAGACTTTATTGCTGAACAGATTGAAAGTATTATCAACCAAACTGTTCTTCCTGATGAAATAATAATAATTGATGACGGATCATCAGATAAAACAATTGATATTATAAAACAATTAACTGTAAACAACAGAATTGATATCAAAATATTAATAAATGAAATAAATGTTGGCGTTACACGAAATTTTGAAAATGCAATAAATAAATGCAGCGGGGATATAATTTTTCTTGCAGATCAGGACGATGTCTGGTTTTCTGATAAAATTGAAAAAATGATTAAGCCTTTTTTATCTGATAAGAACACAGGGCTTGTATATTGTGATGCAATCATTACTGACAGCAGCTTAACACCTACTGATTTAACGGTCTTTAATACAAGAGGAAAATCACGGATTTGGCAAGGTGCAAATAGAGATCCTGAGGATGTAATATCGACACCCAACATCAAAGGTTGTACAATGGCCGTTGCTGCAAGATACAAGTCTATGTTTCTTCCTGTTGAAATTAAAAGTGATAATAAACTATGGGGGCATGATCACTGGATTGCTTTTGTTTTATACTGCATAAGCAATGTCAAGGCAGTAAATATTCCATTGATGTATTACAGGATACATAAAAAAAATACATCAGGTAATGTTCAAAAAAAAGTTAATATTACTGAAAATAAACAGAATTATTATAAATTACTATACTCTACAAGCAGTGTACCCGGAAAAATTGAAAAATATAAAATCATGATTCAGTTTCTTGATAAAATAAAGAACTCGGAAAATATTTTCAATAAAGACTTATTTAATAATTATTATGAAATATTGCTTAATGAGATATATATCCTGGGTAACCGGGTTAGTATCTGGAAAGATAAATCTATTATAAAAAAGTATAAATTGATAATTATTTATTTTTTTAATGGAGGATACTTTCATTATCGGCATTGGCTTATATCATTATTGAAAGATATGACAGGTTATGGAATAAAACATGATTGAACAAATTATTAAGATGCGAATTGGTATTGGCATCTGTACTTATAAACGCCCTGAAATGCTGAAAAAATGCCTGGAAAGTATCAATGAAATGCTTAGACCGGAAGATGCAGAAATAATTATTATAATTGCAGATAACGATATAAATAAATCGTCCCAGGTTGTTGTTAATAATTTTAAAGCTATAAGTAATATACAGGTTTATGAGAAAGTGGAAGAAAACAGAGGAATACCGTATGCCAGAAATAATATACTTAAACGGGGAAAGGCCCTGAAAATCACTGAGTTGGCATTTATAGATGATGATGAATATGTTGATAAAAATTGGCTGATTAATTTATGGGAGTATTACAAAAAAACGAAAGCAGATGTTGTAAGAGGGTTTGTAAAAACAGTATATCCTGCTGATACACCACAATGGATAATTAAGGGGAAATATTACCAGAGAAAAGCATTTAAAGAGGGCGAGATTCAAAATTCTGCTTCAACAAATAATGTATTATTCGATTTTAAAAAAATATGCATAGAAAAAAAAATGGTTTTTGATGAGAGTTTCGGTATGAAAGGAGGCTCAGATACTGATTTTTTTAGAAAAGTCTACAAGCTTGGTTTAAAAATATTAGCGACAAATGATGCTATAGTTTACGAAGAACTTGAAAAAGAAAGATATCAATTATCGTATTTATTAAAAAGAAAATTCAGAACCAGGAATAACAAGCTTGATAAAAATTCTTCTTTTATTAAAAAAATCAGGGTATTTATGGTATCTTTTTTTAATATATTCAGGGGAATAATTACTTTACCAATCAATATTATTATTGGTAAACACAAAGCCATTGGTTCTCTTGTACATATTGTTTCCGGTCTTGCAAAATTATTGGGACTTTTCAATATTCATTTAAATTGGGAAGAATATAATAAGTAACATTATTAATGTAAAAGTTTTTGACAATAAATATGGCAGCAGGTATCTCTTTGGTATAACCATGGATGAATAAAAGGATTATGACTTTTATTCATATACTTTCTTGACTAATTTAAGCTGACAACTTAAATTAGTCATATGTGGATAGAACGGGAAAGCATACAGGAACTTCATAGACCGACTGAGGCATATATTCAAATATTGATTGGACCGAGGCAGTGCGGGAAAAGCTCCCTTTTGTGGTATATTGGTAAGGATAGGTATAAAGAGATTACTTTTGATGACATGCAGATGCGCAATCTCGCTGAAAAAGACCCGGCCTTTTTCCTTTCGCAGCAGAAACTTCCTCTTATTATTGACGAGGTACAGTACGCTCCGAACATTTTTCCGGAATTAAAAAAGATTGTAGATGCAATCAAAAAAGAAACCCTTTCCGGCAAGCCTCCTCATGCCAGACCCCTGTTCCGTCTGACCGGTTCAAACCAGATACTTATGGATAAAAACATAAAAGAGACTCTTGCAGGCCGGGCAGAGTATTATTATCTTAATACTCTCACTGTATCAGAAATATTAAAAGCCTTCCCGTCTCTGAATCCTCATGAGATA
>DNFX01000127.1:0-253 GCA_003486795.1 Actinomycetota bacterium | reverse complement strand
TCAGTAAACAGAAAGAATTTAATACTGTCCTGGGGATGCTGGCCGCAAGGAGCGGAGAATATCTGAACTGCTCGGCCATTGCGAACGCTTCCGGAGTTAAGTCTGTTACTGTAAAAGAATGGGTATCCGTACTCGAAAGAACTGGCCTGGTCTATCTTCTCCAGCCTGTCGAAAAAAATTTAAACAAGCGGCTGATCAGATCTCCTAAAATCTATTTTCTTGACACTGGCCTTACCGCGAGACTGCAGGGATG
>DNFX01000241.1 GCA_003486795.1 Actinomycetota bacterium | reverse complement strand
CCTCTTCGGGCATATGCTGCAGCAGAAGCAGAAGTATTCCCTGTTGAGGCGCACATCACAGCTTTTGCACCAGCTTCCTTTGCCTTGCTTATAGCCATTGTCATTCCACGGTCTTTAAAAGAACCGGTAGGATTAAGGCCTTCGAACTTGAAATATATTTCTGCGTTATACTTTTCTGAAAGGAACTGTGATCTGATTAACGGAGTAAATCCTTCATTTAAACTTACCACCGGAGTATTTTCATCAACAGGTAAAAAACTGCGATATCTTTCGATTATTCCTGCGAAACTAACTGTCATATTATATTTCCTTTTCTGTAAAATATCTTTTAACTCTTTTGCAATTAAATTTATTTAAATATTTTTCATGCCTGCATAATTTCAATCAAGATCTTCGACTCTTATAATATTCAGTACCCTGCTTACGACATCAAGCTTTGCAATCTCCTTAACAGATTTACTCATATTCTTATTAAGCACTCTGTGGGTTATAAATACTATCTGTGCCGAACCGCTTTCTGTCGTCTGCTTCTGTATCATTGATTCAATTGAAACTGCATTGTTTCCGAATACAGAAGCTATCTTTGCAAGGACTCCTGGCTGGTCCTTGACTTCAATAAGTGCATAGAATTTATTATTGATTTGTTCAATCGGTTTTATTTCTTTATGTATAAAGCAGGTACATCCGTATATTGGTTTCTTCTTATGTCTGTCAAGATTTTTTGCCACCTGGATTATATCGCCTACAACCGAACTTGCAGTCGGTCTGTCTCCTGCACCAAGTCCATAACTCATGACTTCCCCGACAAAATTACCATAAAGATATACTGCATTATTTGCATAATTGATCGAAGATAATATATGTTCTTTGGGAACAAGTGCAGGATGCACCCTTGCACATACCGAATTTCCTTCATTGCTTCCGATTGCCAGCAGTTTTATTGTATATCCCAAATCATTTGCAAACCTGATATCATCCAGAGTCACCATATTTATTCCTTCTTTGTAAACATCCTTAAATGTTACTCTGGAATTAAAAGCTATTGAGGAAAGAATTGCCAGCTTGCATGCTGCATCGCTTCCTTCAATATCAGCAGAAGGATTTACTTTTTCTGCAAATCCGAGATCCTGCGCAATTTTTAATGCTTCCTGAAAACTTAATTCATCTTTCTGCATTCTTGTAAGAATATAATTAGTGGTCCCGTTGACTATGCCAACTATTTTATTAATATTATTTGCAGCAAGAGATGTTTTCATAGGTCCGATTATTGGGATCCCGCCGCCTACACTTGCTTCAAACAGTATGTCCACATTATTTTCTTCTGCTGCCCTGAAAAGACTTTCCCCTTTATTGGCAATAAGATCTTTATTTGCGGTTACAACATATTTTCCCTTATTTAATGCTCCTGTTATGTATTCATAAGCAGGTTCAATCCCTCCGATAAGCTCTACTACTATATCTATTTCCCCGTCATTAATTATTTCATCCACCCTGTCTGTAAAAACAACCTTATCTTCATAAAATTCCCTGAAGGGAACTGATCTGCTGTCAATTTCCCTGTCAGCTACTTTAACGATTTTAAGTATTTTTCCTGTTTTCTGTGTAATATAGTTTTTCTGACTCTCAATAAGCTTAAAAACACCGGTGCCTATATATCCCAGACCTATTATTCCAATATTTACAATATTTTCATTTGAATTCTTCATTTCAAACCAACTTCTTATGATTTTTAATTAAATCTTCATAACTCTCCCGTTCAATCCAGACCTGCTCCCTTCCGTCACTGACAGCAACCACAGCCGGTCGTGGCTGACCATTATAATTGCTTGACATCGAATAACAATATGCACCTGTTGTGGCAAGCAGAATATAGTTCCCAACTTCAAGATCGGGAAGAAATACTTCATCGACAAGAATATCACCGCTTTCACAATGTTTTCCCACAATCGAATATTTACCCCAATTTTTACTATCCTTCAAATTTTCCGTTATGCTCATTCTGTCTGCAACAAATGCACTGTATTTTGCTCCATAAAGTACAGGCCTGATATTATCACTCATCCCTCCGTCAACAGAAATGTAATTATGTACCTGTGGGATATTTTTAATTACGCCTATCCTGTAAACAGCAACACCTGCATTACCTACTATGGATCTGCCTGGTTCAAGCATCAGTTTTTTTATTCTGACATTATATCTGGATCCATACTTTTCAACTGAATTTTTTACGAGTTCAGCAAGTTCTGAAATTGAAGATGTCCTGTCATCCTGAAGATATTTGACACCAAGGCCTCCGCCTATATTTATTTCGTCCAGGGAAAGTCCTGTTACTTTAAATACCTGGGATATGAATCTTATCTGTACTGAGACAAGTTTTTCATATGGCTCTATATTAAATATCTGTGAACCTATATGTGAATGAATTCCTGCAAGTTTTAAATTCTTTTTTGTAATTATTTTTTTAACAGCCTCCATCGCAATTCCACCATTTATATTGAATCCGAATTTTGATTTCTCTCTGCCTGTCTGTATATATTCATGTGTGGATGCATGTATTCCTGGAGTTATCCTTATCATTATTTTCTGAACAATCCCGTTTTTTTGTGCAATCGTGTCAAGAGCATCTATTTCTTCAAAATTATCCACAATAAAACAACCGACTTTTTCTGCAACTCCGAATTCTATCTCCTGCAATGATTTGTTATTTCCATGAAAATATATTTTCCCCGGGTCAAATCCGCTCTTTAATACGATAAATAATTCACCGCCCGTGGACACATCTATAGATAATCCTTCAGAATTTACAAGCTGACACATTGCAATACAGTTAAAAGCTTTCGAAGCATAAATAATCTCGGTTTCAAACATATCATTGCCAAAGCTTCCGATATATTCCCTGCACTGATTCTGTATGGTTCTGACATCTATCAGATAAAGTGGCGTACCATATTTTTCTACAAGATTTTTAAAATCGATTCCGCCTATCTCAAAGTGATCCAAATTATTTTTTCCTCCTGTAATCGGTAAAAGCAATTGAATTCCTTTCCAAAAACCTTACATTCTTTCAGGAGCTGATACTCCGAGGACATCCAGTCCTTTTCTTAATACAAGCCTTGCCGCAAGTGCAAGCAGCAGTCTTTTTATATTTACTTTTTCTTTGCTTATTATCTTATTATGTTTATAAAAATAATGAAATTCATTTGCAAGCCGGTAAAGATACTGGTTGATAAAATACGGAGAATCGCTTTTGCATGCATCTCTTACAGTATCCGGGAAAAGCAGTATGGTCCAGGCAAGATTGCGTTCACTTGTGTTCTTGAAATCATTCTTTTCTATAAGTGACAAAAAGTTCCTGAAAGGCTTTGCGCCGTAATCATCCATACAGGAAATAAAATCAGCATCCAGATTGACAGGTCTGCTTTCATTTACTTTTCGTATTATACTGCCCACTCTTGCAAAAGCGTACTGAACATAAAATACCGGATTCTGGCTTGATTTTTTCTTTGCCAGTTCGATGTCAAAATCAAGATGGGTATCAAAAGAATTCATTGAAAAAAAATATCTTACTGCATCTTTTCCAACTTCGGCTACAAGATCGTCAAGTGTAAAGCCCTTGCCTTTCCTTCTTGACATTTTCTGGACCTCTTTACCTTCTATTATTCTTACAAGCTGCCCTATCAGAATTGATACTTTATCCTTATCCATTCCTATGGCACTTGCGATAGCCTTGAGTCTTGATATATATCCATGATGGTCTGCACCCAGTATATATAAAAGATATTCAAAACCTCTTTCTTTCTTATTCATAAGATACATTATGTCCGAGGCAAAATAAGTAGGATTTCCATCTTTCCTGATTATTACCCTGTCTTTATCATCTCCGAAATCTTTTGACTTAAACCAGAGGGCATCGTCCATTTTATATGTAAGCCCTCTTTCTTTTAGAAAATCAAGAGTCTTGTCAAACAAGTCTTTCTCATAAAGAGAGCTTTCAAAAAACCATACATCAAACTCAACTCCTATAGACTTCAGGGTATCTGATATAAAAGAGATCATTATCTGAATAGCATTTTTAAAGAAAGAGGTTTCATCAAATTCAAGAGTCGTCTTATTCCTGATAAAACTGTCGTCAAATTTCTCAGATAATACACCAGCTACCTTTGAAACAGTTTCTCTGGGATAGCCGTTTTCAGGATATGGATATTTCAGGCCGAATTTCTCCAGATAAAGGGATTTGACACATTCAGCAAATATCCTGGCCTGTGTGCCATAATCATTTACATAATATTCTCTGCAGACATCATATCCGTTTAAAGAATATATTTTCGAAAGTATATCTCCCAATACTCCCCATCTTCCATGCCCGATATGAAGATTTCCTGTCGGATTTGAACTTACATATTCAATCTGTATCTTTCTTCCTTCTGCCAGATAATTGCTGCCATAACTTTCATGCTTTTCAAAAACTTCGATTATCTTTTCAGTTAAGAACGAATCTTTTAATTTAATATTTAAAAATCCTGGACCTGCTATATTTACCTCTTTTATTTCATCATATCTGCAAAAAATTTCATCTTTGATAAGTATTGCGAGATCCGACGGTTTTTTCCCAATTTTTGATGCAAGCACCATTGCTGCATTTGTTGTAAGGTCTCCGAATTCGTGATTTTTCGGCTCTTCAAGCCTGACTGAAGCAATGATTTTTTCATCCCCGTCTTTTACCGTATTCCGGCTTTCAGGAAAAAGCCTGGTAATATCTTCAAGAAACCTTTCTTTTAAGTGATTGAGAAGCAAAACATCCTCTTTCAAAATAAAAATAATTTAAATAATAAAAAACAAATAATAAAATAACAATATTTATGGAGCCGATGACCGGAATTGAACCGGTAACCTACTCATTACGAATGAGTTGCTCTGCCAGTTGAGCTACATCGGCTGATACAATAAAGAATATTTAAAAAAAGCCCGGTCTCAGGATTTTACTCAGGATAGCTGTCGTCAAAAGAATCAGGCAGAATATCTGTTTCTTCCTGTTCTCTTTTGGGAATTTCCATTTTCCTTTCTGAATCTATTTCTATCTGATCCAGCGGAAGGCTGACTTTTGTTTCATTCTCAAACTCAACTATTACATTCGACTTTAAAGGTTCATATCCAAAAATAAATCCCTTTCCGTAGCTGCATTTTACCGGTGTACCTCTTTCTGGCGCATTATCAACAAAATCTCTGTAGCTTTCATATTCGTATTTGAGACAGCACATCAGTCTCCCGCAAATACCTGAAATTTTAAGGGGATTTAACGGAAGATTCTGATCTTTTGCCATCTTGATTGATATTGACTCAAAATCAGTTAAAAAACTTTTGCAGCATAGATTCATTCCGCAGGGGCCCAGGCCGCCGACTATTTTTGCTTCATCCCTTACACCTATCTGTCTGAGTTCTATTCTCATTTTAAAATAAGATGCAAGTTCTTTTACCATTTCGCGGAAATCAACTCTTTTTTCTGAAGTAAAATAAAATATCATTTTACTTTTATCAAAAATAATATGTACATCAACAAGCTTCATGGGAAGATTGTATTTTTTTGAAAGGTCTTCAAATTTTCTGTACCCTTCTGTTTCCTTGGCTTTATTGAGCTCATTAACCGACATGTCATAATATGTCGCTTTTCTTATTATCTTTTTTGTGGTGCTCGGAATTATTTCTTCATTTACTCTGTTTGAAACACTTACGATTTCACCTATCTCAATTACTTCCTCAAGCCTGCATATAACTTTATCACCTACAGCCAGCGTGATATCTGCAGAATCAAGGTAATAAACATTTCCGTTTCTTCTGAATATGGTTCCCACTATGGCAGCCATAAAACCACCTCTCTTTTATTTATGCAACGACAAGTTCCAAAAGAATCCTGTCGAGTGCTATTTCATAATTAATATTTTCAGTCAGGGATTTTCTGTTTAATGCAATTCTGGCCTGAATATCACTAAAAAGTGATAATTTTTTATTTTTTGGTCCGCTGCAATAACTGCTGCAGATTTCTTCATAATTATTTTTTCTGTTAAGAAGCTCTTTCCCGCAGCCAGATATTGTTATCATTATATCCTCAACATAAGCAGAGATTATATCAAAAACATGTCCAATTATTAAATTTGAAAATTTCTTTTTTTCTCTCTTCTGTGATTCTTCGGTCTCTTTTAACGCCCTTGAAATATATTCTTCATCCATTCCGCTTTTTTTTATAAGATTTATTTCTTTTTTATGTCTTTCATTTATTTCCACTGAGAGTCTGTTTACCATCTCATCTATTCCTGTACTGAAATCCAGAATATCTTTTATTTCTGCACCTCTGTTAATTATTTTTCTTAAAAGTTCTTCAGTAGCTGCAGCAGCTTCTTTAAGCTTAAAGCTGTATTCATCTGAAAAATCTGAATTGAAATGCCAGTTAAGTATCTGGCATCTGGATTTGATTGTTTTTCTAACTGCACCAAGATTTTCAGACAGAAGGATAAAAATCAGATCTTCGCCCGGAGGATCTTCAAGTATCTTTAGAAACCGGTCTGCTATTCCCGGGGTCATAGTTTCACATTCCTGTATTATGGTAACCCTGTGTTTACTGCTGGTTGCCTTTTTATTTATTTTCTGCTCAAAATCCTTTTTAAATTCTTCAGCACTTAAAGAAGCTCCTGAAGGTCTAAGTATAAAAAGATCAGGATGTTTAATATTAAGAACATTTTTACAATCTCTGCATTCCATACATCCTTCATTTTTACAGAAAATACTGCACACAAACATAAGAGCTGTTTTTAAGAGACCATCCTGATTGTTTCCGTTAAAAAGAAAAGCATGCGCAAGGTTTCTCTTCTTCAGACTATGATTTAATAATCTTATATTTAAAATATTTTCCCTGTTGCAGTTATCAAGAAACTCAATATTTTCGATATTCAAAACATTTCACTTTCTTCTTTTATCTTAAAACCGGTTTTCATTATTTCTTCATCAACCATACATTTAATAAGGCTGCTGATTTTTTCGATGGACATAATCTGTCCGTCTTCAATACAGTCGAGAATCTTCCACTTATATTTTTCTGCAATTATTAAAGCAGCATCATAGGTTTTTTTTAGGTATTCTTCATTTTTCTCATGAATATCTTTTTCTTTTTCACCAGTTATCTTGTTCATTCTGTTTTTTATCAGATCAAAGCAAAAGCCCGGAGGAATGTTTAAAAAAACAACAATATCCGGTTCAGGAAGTTCTAACTTTTCAAATTCAAGATCCGCAAGCCAGTCAAGATAATTCTCCATTTCCCTGATGCTTTTAAATTTTGCTGCCTGGTAAATCATATTGGAAGTAACATATCTGTCACATATAATTATTCCGCCGTCTTCATAGAATTCTTTCCAGGAAGTATTAAATGAAGCAAATCTGTCTGCAGCAAAAAAAACCGAGGCTGCATAAGGATTTACTTCATTGGGATTTTTACCGAAATCCCCGTTAAGATACATTTTAATAAGAGCTGATGAGTTGCTTTTATAATCAGGAAATTCCACCATCATAACTTTTCTGTTTTCATTTTTCATTTTTTCAAACAATATTTTTGTCTGCGTCGCCTTACCGCTTGAATCTACACCTTCTATTGCAATCAGCAGACCTTTTTTATTAATTCTTTTTTTTGATTCCATGATAAATCCTGATTTTTACCTTAGGAAATCCTGGCAAAACTTCCATTCCTGTTATTTAAAAGTTAATTATATCATTTTAATTTTAATTTATTTTTTTCTTTTTTATTAAAAAATATGTAAAAAATTAATAATTTTTACATATTCT
>DNFX01000210.1 GCA_003486795.1 Actinomycetota bacterium | reverse complement strand
ACGCCATCGCTGACATGACCGCGGCATATACAGACGTTGATGAACGAGACGGCTGGACAGACCTTGTAAGCGGAGAAATCGGCGGACGTACGGTGGCACCCGGGCTGTACCACTCGGGAGCCGCGGCCACTATAACCACCTCACTGACACTGGACGGCGGCCCTGATGATATCTATATATTCCAGATAAACGGAGCGCTGACAATGGCCGCTTCAATCGCTGTGGATATTTCCAGTGGCGTGCTGCCCAAAAACATCTGCTGGCAGACCGACGGGGCGTTAACCCTCGGCGCGAGTGCTATTTTCCCCGGCATAGTGCTTTCCAATGCGNNCTGTTTCCGGCAACCTTAATTGCAATCCCGGCGCATGATGCGCCGGGATTGCACACAGGGAGGAAGGTACAAACTGTAACCGTTATAATTCAAAGTTATAATTCCTCAGGACTTCCTCTGCTGCTTTCCACCCTGTAATATTGTGTACAATAAAAATAAAAGTATCATGATTCATAGAAAATAGACTAATATCTAACGTAAAACACAGGATATCTTATTGCAAATATAATTTTTCATATTTTAATATCCGGATATAATTTTTTGGCACACTCCTGGCATATTCCATGGCTGAAATCAATATCTGAATGTTTTTGAATATATTCTTCAATTTGATTCCAGGCTCCTTTATCATCCCTGATTTTTTTACAGTAAGAACAAATTGGAAGATTTCCTTTTATTGTTTTTATTTCGGAAAGGGTTTTCTGCAGCTCTCTGGTCCGCTCTTTAACTTTAATCTCAAGTTCATCATGACTTTTCCGGATGGAATCAGACATTTTTTCCATACTCCGGGCTAAATCACTCAATTCATCCTTTGATTTGATATCTATCAGTTTTATGTATTCGCCGCCTGTAATGGAAGAAGCAGAACTGTGAATATGAAATTCATATTTTTTTCTTTAACCAAATTTCCTTCGTATAATTCAATATTTTCCGTAATCGGTAAAAGAGCAGCCCTGATATACTCGTTATCATTACCGGAAGAAAAAATAAGCTCATCAGATGAATTAATTATATATATATTTGATTTTTCTGGTTTCTTTATATCAGCAGCAATCTCTAAAGCATTTGCTTTATATTCTGTTAGAAAAGAATCAATCTTTTCCAGCCTGTTTATTACAAGCAAATTATTGAGTTTTTCCAAATCCGATATGTATGAATCCAGAAAAGTATTCATATAAAGAATATTTGAATCGTAAATACTTTTTTCAGCCTCTCTTAAAGACCAGAAGCCAAGAAAAACAGTACCCAGTAATATCAACGGAATTATAATGATTGTTATTTTTGCCTGAAGTTTCATATATGATACCTGTTATCTATAAACATCATTTCCTGCAAGCTCCAATATATCCGGAGGTATAACGATTTTAAGCTTTAAAGCGGTGCTCATATTAATTCCTATCTTGAACTTTGAAGGAGGAGTGACAGGAATTATACCAGGATCAAGTCCTTTTAAAATCGCATCTGTAAATTTTGCTGCCTCCCGGGCACCAGCTTCAAGATCAGGTGAAAAATGTAAAAGCGGCCCCTGTGGCTGCCACCAGAAATCAATTTCGCTTGATAATTCCTTTATTCCTGTACCAGAAGCTTTAAGCATTTCCGGAATACCATCCGGAACTTTAACATAGGGTATACTGTAACTTTTAAAAATTATATCTTTTCGATTTTGTTCAACAATTTGTAATTCCCTTATATCACCGATCGAAGAAGGATATGTTGAATGTATAAATCCAAAACGGACTGGCTTGCTATCAGAAGCAGTCTGTCTTACAAGTCTCATTACCATGTTGATTCTAATATCCTGGGGAACTGTAAATATCTTTCCCGTTATATTGGTTCCTGTTGGCTCGCCATTTTTTTGATTAATCCTGCGCCTGCAGGATCTGAAACCTGAAAAAAGAAAATCGGAACATTTGTACCATTAAAAACCTTTTGAGCAGCCTGGGAAGCCAGAGTTGCAATTGTTACTACTATGTCAGGTTTTCCTGCCTTTTGTATAAGCTGTAGTTCATTTTCTGCAAATTGACGGTCACCATTGGCATTGACAACTGTCAAACTCATATTGTTTCCATCAATATAACCCAGTTCTTCAAGCCCTTTGATAAAGTAATGAAAATGAGTTTCACAAGCCGGGACCGGCATGGATACAACAACAACAATTTTTTTTAATTCAGCTGCAGTCGCAGTAAATAGCGGAAAAATAACAAAACAGGCTACAAAAATAATAATAAAATAAAAATATTTGATTTTTCTCATATATATACCTTAACTTAATACAGAAGATTCAATTTACAGAAATAAATAGAACTTCAAATATGAAATTTTTTAAATATTTAGACTATTATAAATAATGAATATTTAATCATTTTTTAACTTGAATGATTGAGTATTAAACAACTATGACATGAAACGGATAATTATGAAAAACAGGCAAAATACAAACGAAAAACAGCAGATTGATTTCATACTTGAAGCAGTCAATATCGGGACATGGTCCATAAATATTGATACCAGGACTGCCTGCAGTTCTCAATTACACTCAAGGATTTTAGGTTACGATAAATTACAGACTGAATGGTCACTTGAAAAATTCTTGAATCATATTCATCCGGAAGACCGCAGCTATATGGCTGAACAAATTCAAAATGGAATAAG
>DNFX01000170.1:8006-8459 GCA_003486795.1 Actinomycetota bacterium | reverse complement strand
AAATTTCATAAAAATAAATATAGAGTATTATCTTATTTTTATCATAACTGCCCTGCTTCTGGTTGTAGGAATGGTTATGGTATCCAGCGCTTCAATGTCTTTTGGTGAAAGCTACAGAAGCGATGCTTTTTATTTTATAAGAAGGCAGATAATATGGTCTGCCATATCTATTGTCGTTCTGCTTGTATTAAATAAAATCGATTATCACAAGATAGCAAGGATATCAAATTTTTTGATTTTAATTACCATAGGACTACTGGCACTGGTTCTCCGTCCAGGAATAGGTGTCGAAGTCGGTGGGGCAAGAAGATGGTTTATATTTATTTTTTCAGTTCAACCTTCAGAAATCACAAAAATCATAGTAATTATTTATTTGAGCGATATACTTAATAAAAAGTACAGGGATATCTACAGAATCAAGGCGATATTATTCCCGGCATTTATTTTTCTTCT
>DNFX01000170.1:7478-7992 GCA_003486795.1 Actinomycetota bacterium | reverse complement strand
TGATAGGAATTGTTATTACGTGGGGTATTTTTGCAGTAGGGTATCTTTTTCTTGAAAGCTACAGAAGGGAAAGGATAATTGCATTTCTTAATCAGGGTTCTGAAGCAAGCAGCTCTAATTTTCAGGTAAACCAGTCTTTGATTGCTCTCGGTTCCGGTAATATTTTTGGTCTTGGTCTTGGAAACAGTATGCAGAAGTATTCTTATCTTCCGGAAGCAAATACCGATTTTATTTTTTCGATAATAGGAGAAGAATTCGGACTGATAGGTACTCTTTTTGTTATTCTGCTTTTTATACTTTTTGCATTTTTCGGAATAAGGATTGCAATGAAGGCAAAGGATTATCTTGGCAGGCTGATAGCTGTTGGCATCACCAGTCTGATAATAATACAGGCAATTATTAATATATCTGTTTCAACAGGATTATTACCCGTAACAGGGGTGACGTTACCTTTTATCAGTCTGGGAGGCTCATCACTTGTAACAATGATGGCAGGTGTAGGTATTCTGTTAAA
>DNFX01000170.1:0-7472 GCA_003486795.1 Actinomycetota bacterium | reverse complement strand
GGGCATATCTATCCCGCAATAGCTATAATAGAACAGATTTCAGAACAAGCAAAGGATACTGATATCTTTTATATCGGTACTGAAAAAGGAATGGAAAGCAATCTGATACCACCTCTCGGTATCAGATTTTTTACTATCAGCTCCTCTGGTCTTCTACAGAAATCAGGAAAGATAAAAAAATTAAAAAATTATATGTTTTTTATGGCAAATATTTTTTCAGGATTATTAAGTTCTTTAAAAATAATCAGAAAAATAAAGCCTGATATTATTCTGGGAATGGGAGGATATGTCTGCGCACCTGTTTTTCTTGCATGTATTTTATTAAGAAAAAAATTCTTTATTCATGAACAGAATTATATTCCGGGAAGACTGAATCTTATTTTTTCACGTTTTGCAGAAAAAATATTTATAAGTTTTAAGGAAACAGAAAAATTTTTAAGTGTAAAAAAAAGCAAAATAATATTTACGGGTAATCCTGTAAGAAGAATAATCAGAGAATTCAGTTTGAATTATAAAAATTACCATAAATACGATTTAAAACCGGGTATTTTTACCATAACGGCTTTTGGAGGAAGCCTGGGAGCAGACAGAATAAATAAATCTTTTATAGGTTTATGGAATAATATGAAAGATAATGAGAAGTTGCAGTTTATTCTAATTTCAGGAAAAAGATTTTATGATGAAATATGCAGCAGTAAAATCAGTATGAGTATGAAAAAATATAAAAATCTTAAAATAATCCCTTATGAGAATAATATGCAGGATATTTATAATATTTCGGATCTGATTATATCGAGGTCAGGTGCAAATACGGTTGCAGAAATTTCTGTCTGTCAGATTCCTGCGATTCTCATACCTTTTCCTGCTGCCATAAACAATCATCAGTACTATAATGCAAAATTTCTTGAAGATAATAAGAGAGCCATTATATTACAGGATTCTGACGTTGATGAATTTGTACTTGAAAAAACATTAAAAGATATTATTTCCGATAACTTTAAGCTATATAATGAATTAAAAAATAAAAAAGATGAAAATATTTTTTTAAATAGTCATAAGATAATAACAGATAATTTGATGGAGGATTTATTTGGTCAGCAGGCTGAATGATTTTGGAAAGCTGAAAAGTTTTTTCTTTGTAGGAATAGGCGGAGCAGGCATGAGTGCGGTAGCCATAGTTCTTAAAGGAATGGGTTTCAGGATATCCGGTTCGGATCTCAAGGAATCCCGCTATACGGAAAATCTAAGAAAAAAAGGGATACAGGTATTTACAGGACATAATTCCAAAAATATTATGGGATTTGATGCCGTCATTATTTCAGCAGCAATAAGAAATGATAATACTGAGTATAAAGCTGCTCAGAACGCAGGTATTCCTGTTTACAGCCGTTCCGATGCTCTTGCATGGATTTTAAACCAGAAAAAAGGTATAGCAGTAGCCGGAACACATGGTAAAACCACAACAACTTCAATGATTTCTTTTATTTTCAGGCAAGCTGGTCTTGACCCTACAATAATAATAGGAGGTGAACTCAATGAACTTGGGACAAATGCAAGTTTTGGCGAAGGTGAATATATAATTGCCGAAGCTTGTGAAAGCGACGGTTCTTTCTTAAAGTATAATCCATTTATCAGTGTGGTTACCAATATTGAAGAAGATCATCTGGATTTTTATAAAGATTTTGAAGAGATAAGAGAAAGTTTTATCAGTTTTTTAAACAATACCAGGGAAAACGGGTTTATTATAATCAATGGTGATGATGTAAGCGCTGATATGCTTGACGGCCTGAAACAAGACAGGCAGATAATAAGGTTCGGATTAACAGACAAAAACGATATTTATGCTTTTGATATCAAATCTGAATACCTGGGAACAGATTTTAAAGTAAAAATAGGTGACAACATCTATGATGTCAGACTAAAAATTCCTGGAATACATAATGTAAAAAATTGTCTGGCAAGTCTGGCATGTGCTCATATACTCAGGATGGATATTAATAAATGCATTGAAATAATAGGAAGTTTTACAGGAGTAAAGAGACGATTTGAAATAAGAGGAAATTTTAATGGCTCGGTGATAGTTGATGATTATGCCCATCACCCCACAGAGATAAAAGCAACGCTTGAAGCCGCAGAAAGTCTTTTGAAAGAAAAAATAATTACTGTTTTCCAACCTCACAGATATTCCCGTCTTAAAGCTATACTTGATAAATTCAATAATTGTTTTGAAAAAACCGATACTCTTATTATCACTGAAGTATATGCTTCAGGCGAAAATCCAATACCTGGAGTTTCTGGGAAATTACTTATTGACTATTTGTCTGAAAATGATTTTGTTAAAAAGCTTGTTTACCTGCCCAAAATAAATGATATTGTTGATTATCTGAAACAGGAAATAAAAAACGATAATCTTATTCTTGTTATGGGGGCGGGGGATATTACAAGAGTATCAGAAAGTCTGCTGGAATATTAAATAGATTATTCAGGAATTTCAAATCATGTCTGATGAAAATAATATAATAAAAATAATAGATAACAGCGGTATAGAAAATCTGCAAATAGTTCATAATGCTGATTTGCGGAAACTGCTGACTTATAGAATAAATGCCTCAATTCCTTCATTGATAATCGCGGAAAGCAATGAAGCTTTAAAAAGTATTATAAGATATCTGAAAGACTATAACATTGAATATTATATTCTTGGTGGAGGTTCCAATTCTTTGATAAATGACAGAAACAGTAATATTGTCATTATCAAGCTTGGCAGATTTTTTGATAATATTGGATTTGAAGAAGATGGAACTATTCATTGTGGCGCAGCCTATAATACCGGCAGATTTGTAACAGAATGCTATAAAAATGGCTATAATTTTGCTTTTCTTGCAGGAATACCCGGTACTATCGGAGGAGCAGTTGCCGGCAATTCAGGTACAAAGTTTAATGCCATTTGTGAGTTTATAGATACAATTGAATGTCTCAGATCAAGAGCAAATCATATAATATCTGATGTATACAAGTTAAGAAAAAATGATTTCGGGTACCGCTTCCTGGATATTGAGAATCTTCTGGTAATAACAAAAGTTCATTTCAGAAAAGAGCGGACGGAAAAGGAACTTGTTTTTAATGAAATACTCGAAAAAATAAAATATAAAAAAGAAATCCAGCCATTAAATAAATTTACTGCAGGATGTTTTTTTAAAAATCCTTTAAATTCCAGTAAAACAGCAGCAGAACTTATTGACAGTCTGGGACTGAAGGGTTTTAAATACGGAGGAGCTGCTGTTTCAAGAAAACATGCTAATTTCATTGAAAATTATAAAAATGCAACCCCCATGGATATTTATAATCTTTCCAGAATAATTTACGGAATGGTAAAAGATAATTTTAATATTGAACTTGAAAATGAGGTGAAGCTAGTTGGATTTGAAAAAAAATGAGCTTGGGAAACTTTTTAAGGATATGCCTTTGTCAGGAAAGAAGAAAGAAATAAAAATAGGTGTAATATGTGGAGGGATATCATCCGAAAGAGAGATTTCCTTAAAAACCGGTCAGGGAATTTATTCTGCGCTTACTGAACTTGGCTATAATGCAGATTTTATTGATTTTAAAGGTGAAGATATTTCCGCATTTAAAAATATAGACATAGCATTCCTTGCACTTCATGGAAAATATGGTGAGGACGGGACTGTACAGGGCGTACTTGAACTTCTGAAAATACCTTATACAGGCTCAGGTATTCTTGCCAGCTCCCTTGCAATAGATAAAATCTATTCAAAAAAAATATTTCAGCTTGAAGGTATAAAAACCCCGGAATATGTAAGTATTGATAATGATAAAAATAAAGAAATTGCAGAAATTATAAAGGAAGTTAACCTTAAAATCGGTTACCCGGCAGTGGTCAAACCTGCAAGAGAGGGTTCAACCATCGGCATTACTATTTCAGAAAATGAGTCTGATATTATAGGCGCAATTAATTTTGCAAGAATTTATGACAGTAAAATACTAATTGAGAAATATATTAAAGGAAGACAGCTGACTGTAAGCATACTGGGAGAAAATCCGGTTGCGCTGCCGATAGTCGAAGTAATACCAAAAAGCGGTTTCTACGATTTTAAATCCAAATATACTTCAGGCCTTACTGAATACATAGTACCTGCAAAAATCGATAAAGATCTGGCTCAGACGATTCAGGAAATTGCTCTTGATACTCACAGAAGTTTGGGATGTTACGGAATTTCCAGAGTCGATCTAATATTAGATGAAAAAGAAGAACCATTTGTCCTGGAGATAAACACCATGCCGGGAATGACTGAAACAAGTCTTGTTCCCAAGGCGGCTGCAGCAGCAGGCATTGATTTTAAAAAACTTGTAGAAATAATATTAAATTTTTCTACATTAAAGCAATAAAAAAATGACTGCCAGAATTGTCAGGGATAAAAGAATAATTTCCAGAAAACGAAAATCAGCTTTCAGAAAATTTGCGGTATTCCTCTGGGTATTGTTCGGAATATCTGTTTTTGGCGGAACAATTCTGGGGTTGAATTACTTCTATAATAGTGATTATTTTAAAATCAAGGGAATCGAAGTAATCAATAATAATTATTACAGAACAGAGGAATTACAATCATTTCTTGAGACTTTGAAAGGCAGGAATATCTTTGAAATTGAGAAAAAACAGACTGAATTATCTATTGAGGAAAATTATAGCAGAATTAAAGAGGCAGAACTTAAAAAAATATTTCCTGACAGACTGGAAATATTTATTACGGAAAGATTTCCTTATCTCAGGATAAGCTATAAGGAAAAAATTTTTCTGATTGATGATGAAGGGGTATTTATAGAAGAAATAGTTTCAGGGGCTGGAAATTATGATGATTTGATTCTTGTCAGGGATACTATTAATTATCTACCGGAAATTGGCGATAAAATTGCAAAAAAAAATGTGTTAAGCATTGGAAGAATCTATAATTCAATGAACGACTATATAAGATCAATTATAACCAGTGCAGGAATTAGTGATAATTCTTTTGGTGACATTTTTTTTAATACAAGTGATAATAAGATTATATTATATGGAAATACTTCAGAATTAACAAAAAAAAATTTAATATTGGAGCAAATATTAAAAGAAATTGAAAATGAAAGCATTTCTTATAGTATAATAGACATCAGAATTACTGATAATCCTATTGTAAGATAGCATAAATTTTAATGGAGGGATGATTGCCTGGAAAAGATGAATTGATTGCAGCAATTGATATTGGTACCACAAAAGTAAGTACTATAATAGGCAGACTTAAAAAAAATAATATTGTTGAAATCAAAGGCTACGGTATAGCAAAAAGCAGAGGGATAAAAAAAGGACTGGTTATTGATATCAATGAAGTAACCAAATCAATCCTTGATTCTGTTGAGACAGCAGAGAAATCATCTAATCTGTTTATAGATAATGCTTACATCGGGGTTACCGGGAAACATATTACTTTTGAAAATAATTATAATGAAATAACAATTGCCTCTCCGAATAAGATAGTAAGAAAAATCGATATTGACAGACTTATTTCTCTTACGAACAGGATTAATCTTCCTTCCCAGTACGAAGTAATACACACGATAATAAAGCAATTTGTAGCAGATGGAGAAAAAGGTATAGAAGATCCGATAGGGCTGGCAACCGAAAGACTGGGTGTTGAACTTCTTATAATTTTCGGTTCATCTTCCATTATAAGAAATGTAATAAACTGCGTAAAAGCTGCAAATCTTGAAATAGAAGATATAATCATAGAAGCTCTTGCATCCTCTGAAGCTGTTCTTTCCAGTGAAGAAAAGGAGAGCGGAGTGATACTTCTGGATATAGGCGGAGGAACAACAGATGTTGCAGTATATAAAAACAAAAAAATGATATTTACCTACTGCCTTCCTGTCGGGGGGGACCTGATTACAAATGATATTTCTATCGGTTTGAACATTCCTTTTACTAAAGCGGAGGAGATAAAAAAAAGATTTGCAAATGTTGATTACAGCTTCCCGGATCTTATGAGCAAAGCAAGTATCAGCGATATGAATATTAATACAAATAAAACCACTTTAAGCATACAGCTTTATAATATTGTAAGCTCAAGGGTCAAAGAAATGATGCAGATTATCAAAGATAAGATAGACGAATATGGTATTACCAATTCAATACCATGCGGTCTGGTCATTACAGGAGGTTCTGCCCAGACAAAAGGTATTCTGAAAATGGCCAGTTCAGTTTTTAATATGCCTTCAAGAATAGGTATATGCACAGATGTTGAGGGACCGTCCGAAGTCATCAATAATCCGATATTCTCAACAGGTGTGGGGATTCTGAAATATGCTTTTCAGGTTGATAATTTCGAAGACATAGATAATATTAATAATAATAAATCCAGAGATAATTTGAGTTTTGGTGAAAGATTTAGAATATTTATAAGTAAAATTTTAAAAGGTGATAAATAGGGGGTTTGATGTGGGTTTGGAATTTGATAAGAATTATTATGCGGTTATAAAAGTAATCGGAGTTGGCGGCGGCGGCAGCAATGCAGTCAACAGAATGATGGAAGATAATCTTAATGGTTGTGAATTTATTGCAATAAACACAGATGCGCAGGCACTTATGATGTCAAATGCTGACAGGAAAGTACTTATAGGAGAAACAGGTCTTGGAGCAGGCTCAAATCCTGAATCAGGCAAATCCTCAGCAGAAAAATCAAATGATGCCATAAGAGAAGTATTAAAAGGTGCAGACATGGTATTTATTACATGTGGTGAAGGCGGTGGAACCGGTACCGGGGCTGCTCCGGTTATTGCAGATATTGCAAAGGAAGAAGGATGTCTTACTGTTGCGGTAGTCACCAAACCTTTTACTTTTGAAGGAATAAAGAGATCGCAGCAGGCCGAAGAAGGAATAAATAATTTAAAAGGGAGAGTAGATTGTCTTATTGTGATTCCAAATGACAAGCTTCTCGAAATAGCTGATGAAAATACAACTTTGCTTAATGCTTTCAAACTGGCTGATAATGTATTAAAAGCTGGTGTCAGAGGAGTAACTGATCTTATTACTCTTCCCGGGCTAATAAATCTTGATTTTGCCGATGTCAAATCAATAATAAAAGATTCAGGGAATGCTCTTCTTGGGGATGGTATCTCATCAGGCGAAAACAGGGCAATAAAAGCAGCACAGCAGGCAATCAATAGTCCCCTGATTGAAGCTTCGATAGATGGCGCGAAAGGAATCCTTTTAAATGTCTCAGGCGGGCCTGACCTGAAATTATTCGAAGTCAATGAAGCTGCGGAGATAATTAGAAATTCATCAAGTCAGGAAGCAAATATTATTTTTGGTGCAGTAATTGATGAAAATATGAAAGAAAAGATAAAAGTTACAATAATTGCAACAGGTTTTAAAGACAAGAGTTTTGATTTAAGGCAGAAACAGGAAAAACAGCGTGAAG
>DNFX01000274.1 GCA_003486795.1 Actinomycetota bacterium | reverse complement strand
AAGAATAAAAGAGGCTGACAGAGAAATAAATGCTTTTATAACTTTTAAACCTGATGAAATAATCGGAAATGCAAAACAAATCGATAAATATATTGCTGAAGGCGGAGAAATCAGAAATTTCACCGGAATTCCCCTGGCAATAAAAGATAATATATGCATCAGAGATGTCAGAACTACCTGCGGTTCAAAAATCCTTTCTGACTACTCTTCTATTTATGACGCAACTGTAATAAAAAAACTGAATGCCCATAAATTTCTTTTACTCGGAAAGGCAAATATGGATGAGTTTGCAATGGGTTCATCAAATGAAAATTCGGCATTTGGTGTTGTAAAAAACCCCTGGGATACTGTAAGAGTGCCGGGAGGTTCAAGCGGAGGTCCTGCAGCAAGTGTTGCTTCATTTGAGGCAGTGTGCTCTCTCGGTTCCGATACCGGCGGATCAATAAGGCAGCCTGCGTCACTTTGCGGTGTTGTAGGGTTCAAGCCGACTTACGGGAGGGTTTCAAGATACGGGCTGGTAGCTTTTGCATCATCCCTTGACCAGATAGGCCCTTTTACCAGGGATGTTACTGACTGCATCAATCTTTATAATGCAATATCCGGCCATGATGAGTCTGACTCGACTTCAATTAATATGAAGGATAAACAAGATTATATATATAAACCCGTGCAGGATTTAAAAGGAATGAAAGCCGGTGTCCCGAAAGAACTTATGGTTAAAGAAATAGACAGCCAGGTTAAAGAATCAGTTTTAAATACAATAAAAATACTTGAGAAAAACGGTGCAGAAGTTGAGGAAACTACTCTTCCAAGCCTAGAATATGCTTTAAGCGTTTACTACATAATAGCTCCTTCTGAAGCAAGCTCTAATCTTTCAAGATTTGACGGAGTAAGATACGGTTACAGAGATAAAGATGCTCAGGGGCTCAGGGAGATGTACAGGAAAACCCGGGCAGCCGGTTTCGGACCGGAAGTCAAAAGAAGAATAATGATAGGCACCTATTGTCTTTCTTCAGGATACTATGATGCTTATTATGAGAAAGCACAGAAAGTCAGGACACTTATAATCAATGATTTTAAAAAAGCATTTTCAAAGTTTGACATTCTTGTAAGTCCGACTTCACCTACTACAGCGTTTAAGCTTGGGGAAAGAATGGATGACCCTTTGATGATGTATTTATCAGATATTTGTACAATACCGGTAAATCTTGCAGGAATCCCTGCCATTTCAATACCCTGTGGGTTATCTGCTGACAAACTTCCCATAGGTTTTCAGATAATGGCAGATACTTTAAGAGAAGACAATATATTCAAGGCAGCTCATATTCTGGAAAGAGAAATAAATTGGAAGACAGAGCCAGTAATCTAAACAATTTAAATATGGCTGATAAAACCGGCCAGGATGAAAGCAGATTCGAGACAATAATCGGTCTTGAAACTCATGTTGAACTTTCTACTAAAACAAAGATGTTCTGCGGTTGCAGAATTTCTTTCGGCGAAAAACCGAACAGCAATACATGTCCCGTCTGTCTTGGCCATCCGGGTTCACTGCCTGTTGTTAATAAAAAAGCAGTCGAATACGCGATGAAAATAGCACTAGCGCTTAACTGCAGGATAAATGAATATACAATATTTCACAGGAAAAATTATTTTTATCCGGATATGCCCAAAAATTACCAGATATCCCAGTACAATCTTCCAATAGGAGTGAATGGATATATAGATGTAAATGTTGGAGATTATGTCAGAAGAGTCGGAATAACAAGAGTTCATATGGAAGAAGATGCCGGAAAACTTGTGCACAGCGGTGTGACCGGCAGGATAAGCGAGGCAGATTACAGTATAGGTGATTTTAACAGAGCTGGAACTCCCCTGATTGAAATTGTAACTGAACCTGAAATAAAAAGCCCTCTGGAAGCAAAACAATACATGATTACTCTGAGAAATATTCTTTTGTGTCTGGGTGTCAGTGACTGCAGCATGGAGGAGGGAAGCATCAGGTGTGATGCAAACATATCTGTAAAACTTAAGGAATCTGAAAAGCTTGGTACAAGGACTGAAATAAAGAACCTTAATTCATTTAAATTCATCCAGAAAGCTCTTGAATATGAAGCTGGCAGACAGATTTCTGTAGTAAATTCCGGGAAGAAAGTGATACAGCAGACAAGGCATTATGATGACAAGACGCAGTCTACAAAAGTTCTGAGATCAAAGGAAGAAGCCCATGACTACAGATATTTTCCTGACCCTGATCTCGTTCCCATAAATATTGATGAAGGCTGGATCAGACAGGTTAAGGACTCTATTCCTGAACTTCCCAGCCAGAAAGAGAAAAGATACAGGGAAGAACTTGGGCTTTCGGATTATGACAGTTCTTTTTTATCCAGTGATTTTGAGATTGCGTATTATTTTGAAAAAGCTCTCGATTCATACAGGTCGAATCCGAAAGGTATCTGTAACTGGCTTATGGGGGATTTCAGTGCTTTTCTGAACAAAGACCAGATTACTATAAAAGACAGTAAAATCAGGCCGGCATATCTTGCAAGTCTTGTAAAACTCATCGATGATGGAAAGATAAGCTCAAAAATAGCCAAATCAGTTTTTGAGGAGATGTATCATGAGGGTTCTGACCCTGACGAGATAATAAAGAAAAAAGGTCTTGAACAGATAAGCGATACCGTAGAACTGGAATCCATTGTCGAAGAGGCAATAAAAAATAATCCTGATGCTGTCAGTCAGTATAAGGCAGGAAAGGTAAAAGCTATCGGTTTCATAGTAGGCCAGATTATGCAGAAGACAAAAGGAAAGGCTAATCCTGCCATGGTGAACGAAATAATAATTAAAAAACTTTCCTAAAACTGCTATTTATTATTATTTTGGTTTAAAATTAGATTATATATTATTTTTTTATATGCAAACACTTATGGAGGTCGTCCATGAACGATATCAAAACAATCGGGATACTAACCGGTGGAGGAGATACACCCGCTACCAATGCAATAATCAGGGCAGTATATATTAAGGCAGTAATGCATGGTTATAAAATGATCGGCATTAAAAATGGCTGGGATGGGTTAATTACGGGAAATATTTTTGAGATGGATCGTGAACTCGTATCTGGGATACTGGACACCGGAGGAACGATTCTCGGCTCAGCAAGGGTAAATCCCTTTAAAATTGAAAATGGCGTCGAACTTGTAAAGGATAATATCAATAAATATAAAATTGATGCCATAATATGCATAGGCGGAGATGACGAAAATATGGTAATGCACAGACTCGGCCAGTATGGAATAAAAGGTGTGGGAATACCACAGACCATTGACAATGATATTAATTTTAATGATTACTCAATCGGATTTGATACGGCAGTCGAGATTGCCACTGATGCCATTGACAAACTCCACACAACAGCTTCGTCCCATCACAGGATTATGATTCTGGAAGTAATGGGAAGGGAAGCAGGCTGGATAGCCCTGTATTCAGGGATAGCAGGGGGAGCTGACCTGATACTTATCCCTGAAGTTCAGTTTGATTATGACTATATAGTAAATGTTATTGAAGGAAGACGTGAAAGAGGCAAGGACTACAGCATCATTGTGGTAGCAGAAGGGGCAAAACCTGATACAAAAAAAATGAAGCTGGAAGTAAAACCAATGTTTGAATTATCAAATCACGGAACTATCGGTGGAATAGGTAATACGATTGCAAAGGAAATCGAGAGAAGAACCGGTTATGAAACAAGGGTAACTGTGCTTGGCCACCTTCAGAGGGGCGGAAAACCTACTGCATTTGACAGAATTCTTGCAACAAGGATAGGCATAAAATCTGTGGAGCTTATAAATGAGAAAAAATTTGATTATATGGTTTGTTTTGAAGGCAATCATATAGGTGCTGAACCTATGGAGAAAGTTCTGAGCCAGTACAAGGAAATGGATCTTGAACTTTACGAAATTGCAAAGATTTTTAATTAAAAATTTACCGGGAGAAAGGGAATTTTATGATAATTGCGATAGGCAATATAGGAAGTACTTCACTTAAAAGCAAAATACTGGATATTAATGAAAAAAATGAAATAGTAACCCTTGGTGAGGCTAATCTGGATAAAATCAAAACAGAAGGGGAATCAAATTTCACACACAGTATAGGCAGCCAGGATACAGTCCGTGAAACTATCGATGTATATGGATTTAAAAGCGGAATTCAGGTAATTCTTGACTGGTATATAAAAAACGGGGTCATAAAACAATACAAAGATATAGAGGCAATGGGCTTTAAGACAATACTCGGGGAAACAAATGGCGCAAATCTGCTTACACCGAAAATACTTGGTGAAATGAAGAGGTATTCTTTCGTAGCCCCGGTCCATAATATGCCATATCTTGAAGCAATAGATGAGTTTAAAAAAGTTCTTGGTGAAGATGTTCCGCTGGTAGGGGTTTTTGAACCATCTTTTCATTATTCAATTCCGGAGTACAGAAGAGTTATGGGTTTTCCGTGGAAATGGTACAAAGAACTTGGCATAAAGCAGAACGGGTATCACGGCTCGTCTCACCGTTATATGTCGGCATTAATTTATAAAATTGAAAATACAGACCAGTTAAAACTGATAACCATTCATCTTGGTGGTTCAAGTTCCATCTGTGCGCATAAAAATGGAAAATCAGTAGATGTAAGCATGAAATTTTCTACTGATTCCGGACTTCTTCAGGGAACAAGGGTAGGAGACTGTGATGGCATAGGTCTTTTGTTTGCAATGAAGTCACTAGGACTCAGTGTTGAAGAAGCCCAGAAAGAAATTTCCAGTAATGGAGGCCTTAAGGGACTTGCCGGAATCGGGACAGATGATTTCAGGGAAATAATGACTGCAAGTCTTGCCGGTAATGAAAGATGTGAGCTGACAATTGCTTCTTTTATAGACGGTATCAGAAAATATATAGGTGCTTTCGGAGCGGTTCTCGGAGGAATAGATGCAATTGCTTTTGGTGGCGGAATAGCTGAAAAGAATACAGATACAAGAATGCGGATTCTTGAGAATATGGAATATATGGGAATCAGGCTGGATCCTGCAAAAAATGAAGATTTCAATGGCAAACAGGCTTTAATTTCTGCACCTGACTCAAAAGTAAAAATATATATAACACCGACAAATGAAGAAATAGTAGTTGCTTATTTTGTAAAAAAAGTTGTTGAAAACGGAAGAGATCTTACACCTGAGGAAATGGTTTTCAGGATGTAGTTTAAGGAATAAGGCTCTGATATTTTTTTAATCTGTACAGGGATTTTTCCCTGCCGAGTATTTCAATTGTTTCAAAAAGCGGAAGGCTGACTGTTCTTCCCCATAATGCCAGTCTAAGCACTTCAGCAATTTCAGCAAAAGAAATATGATTTTTTTCTGCAAGGTTTCTTAATTCTTTTTCTATAACCAAACGGCAGAAATCACTATCTGGTATTTTGCTTAAGGCTGATTCTGCCTGCTGCAATAATCCGGCAGCATTTATATCTTTGTTTTTAAAGAAATTTTTTATTTCATCCGAATAGGTTATTTCAAAGAAAAAAGGATAAATCATTTTTTCTATCTCATTTAATGTCTTTGCTCTTTTGTTTACAAGAGGCATTATTGAAGAAATTTTATTTTCAATATCTGCAGAAATTGTCTTTATGACTGAAGGGTTTTTTATATCTGCCTGTATAAGCCCGTTCTCTCTGAAATCAGTCTCATCCATTTGATTTATTCTTTTTAAAAATCTATTTTTAACCATTTCTGCCAAATCTGATAACTCATGTTTTTTTATATAGATGCTGTTGATATGCAGCAGTTTGTCAGAATCAAATTTTGCAGGTTTTTTATTAATTGTTTCAAGACTGAATTTATTAATTATTTCTTTTTCACTGAAAATAGTCGTTTTTTCATCAAAAGCCCATCCGAGAAGAGCAAGATAGTTTTTTAATGCTTCCGGCAAAAAACCTTCATCTCTGTAGGATTCAATTGAGATCGCTCCGTGTCTTTTACTCAGTTTCTCTCCGCTTTTTGCCAGAATCATCGGCAGATGGGTAAACAGGGGCGGACTGATATCCAGCAAATCATAAATAACAAGCTGTTTTGGGGTGTTTGAAAGATGGTCTTCTCCTCTTATGACATGGGTAATCTTCATCAAATAATCATCAATAACTGCAGAAAAATTATAAGTCGGTAATTTATTTGATCTTATAATAATAAAGTCATCGATTGTATTGCTGTTTACCTCGATTTTTCCGTAAACACTGTCTGTGAAGCTGATTATTTTGTTTTCAGGTGGGAGAATCCTTACTGAAAAAGGTATATTGTTCTTTAGATTATCTTTTATCTGCCCTTCATCAAGTTTCAGGCATTTTCTGTCATATCTGAAAAATTCTCCTCTTTGCGCATAATCCTGCCTGCGTTTTTCCAGTTCTTCCGGTGTACAGAAACATCTGTATGCTTTTTTATTTTCCAGAAGACTGTATGCATATTTCTGATAAAATTCATTTCTTTCAGACTGTCTGTAAGGTCCGTAATCACCACCTGTATCAGGGCCTTCATCCCAGCTTAGCGAGAGCCATCTTAAGGAATCTAAAATAGTATCAATCATTTCTTCCTGATGCCTGGAAATATCTGTGTCTTCAATTCTCAGGATAAATCTGCCTTTTTCTTTTCTGGCAAAAAGCCAGTTAAAATAAGCAGTTCTTGCACTTCCTATATGAAGATATCCTGTAGGGCTTGGCGCAAAACGTACTCTTATATCATTCATATTATTTAATATGTTAAAAAAGATTTATTATATCAAGTATCATTTAAGGGTATTTTTTAAATAACAGATACATTGGCGCTGATAAATAAAAAACCATTAATAAAAGTGACTTATTATGGGTTAACCCAGACTTTTATTAATCTGTTTCTTTCAACTCTCTGATCCCATAACGGATCCTGCCTGTGAGTGTATCCTGACGGAACACCTGTATAAACTTCATTTATAAACTCTATATTTGTAAAGCCTGCTTCCCTTAGTATTGTATTTGCTTCTTCTATTGGAATAAGGCATATAAATGGCAGTATGGGCATATCTGCTTCTGTTATAGGTACCTGCTCCCTTGGCTCAGTACCGTATGAGTATTGTGAAATTGTTATCTGTTCTGCCGGAGTGAAGCGGTTAGGTATCATCACCTGTCCGGTTTCAGGAAGTACGGTTACCTGGAGATTGAACTTGTCATCTTCCGGTTTTGTAAAAGATTCTGCCGGAAGATCAGCAGTTGCCTTTTCCATAAATAATTTGAACATCATTGCAGGATGAGCTCCACCCTGTACTCTCATATCATGTACACTTGTCATTTTTTTATTTTCTTCCGGGTAACCCATCCAGAAACAGGCAGCAAGATTTGTTGTAAAACCTGTAAACCATGCATTTTCTGCTTCCTGGGTCGTTCCTGTTTTTCCTGCCACATCACGGTCTTCAAGCCTGGCTCTTGTTCCGGTTCCTCTCTGGACAGCCTGCTTCATTATTTCTATAGCCCTGAAAGCATTTATGGATGATATTACCTGTATATTTTCAGGTTCTTTGTATTCTTCAAGAATATTGCCGTCTTTATCAATAACCTTTAGAATTGCAACCGGATTGTTTTTCTTTCCGTAATTTGCGATAGTGCTGAATGCCGTGCATACTTCAAGAGGGGATACGCCTGTAGTAAGACCGCCAAGTCCTATAGCGGGATATCCTTCAAGCGGAGTTTCAATACCCATTATATTGGCTATTCTTGAAACAGCGTCGCCGCCAACTCTCATTATCAGCTGGGCAT
The DNA here is from genome assembly GCA_003486795.1 of Actinomycetota bacterium. The sequence continues at coordinate 2,067 of DNFX01000274.1, read as the reverse complement.
ATACTACGTTTACGGATTTTACTGTTGCTTCTATCAGATTCATTTCAGCCATATCAGGATAGGATTCTCCCATATAGTTTCCTATTTCCCATGGTTTGCTGTCAGGGATCTCATATGTTATCGGCCCATTGGGATTAAATGTCATATAAGGACTTATGCCCTGTTCAAGGGCAGCAATCAGTGCAAAAACCTTGAAAGTCGAACCTGGCTGCCTTTTACTCTGGGTTGCAAGATTAAATTTCATGGTATCAAAGTCCCTGCCGCCCACCATTGCTTTGATAAAACCATTTGTAGGATCCAGCGCAACCATTGCTCCTGTCGGGTCTTCCGGATCCGGAAGTATTTCATTTATTGCATCTTCGGCATATCTCTGCATTTTCGGATCAAGTGTGGTATATATCTCAAAACCACCTTTAAATACTTTATTTATACCATATTTTTTAATGAGCTCCTGCTTTACATATTCGATAAAATATGGGGCAAAATCAGTGCTTTTTTCATCTGATCTTTCAAGTATAATCGGCTGTCTGAGCGCATACTCGTATTCTTCTTCTGTAATCATGTTTAATTCATTCATCTTTGCAAGAACAAGGTTTCTTCTTTCAAGAGCGCCCTCTTTGTTCGTATATGGAGAATAATAAGTCTGTCCTTTTAAAATTCCGGCAAGAAGGGCACATTCCTGGATATTCAGCTCATCAAGATCTTTATTGAAAAAAGTCTTTGCTGCAGTTTTTACACCATATGCGCTTTCACCGAAAAAAACAGTATTTAAATACATCTCAAGGATTTCGTCTTTGGAGTATATTTCTTCCAGCTGCATTGCCAGAGCAACCTCTCTTATCTTTCTCTCAAGCGTAATCTCTGTCTTTTCTTCAAGTATATATGTGTTTCTTATATACTGCATGGTAATAGTACTGAAACCCTGTGAAAAATCACCTGTTTTGAGATTTACAAGAAGAGCTCTGAAAAATGATTCGATATCAACGCCTTTGTGTTCATAATATCTTTCATCTTCAATAGCCAGAACCGCATTAATCATATCTTCGGGGATTTCGCTCAAAGGCACTGGCTCTCTGTTCTGCTCACCATGCAGGGTACCGATCAGGGTACCGTCCGCCGCATAAATTTTAGAGGTGAGTGCGTTTTCAGCAGGAGAGAAATCCCTGATATCGGGTAGTGCACTATAAAAATCAGCAACTATTTTTGTACCAATCGTAACCAGTGAAGAAATAACTACTGCCCAAAAAATAAAAAATAAAACAAGTAATGCTGCAATTATCGAAATAACTTTCGGAGCATTGCTTTTACCATGCTTTTTTCTAAGTTTCTTTGACATATTTTTTACTGACCTTTAAGAATCCAAATTAAGAATATTTAAATAAATCCAGTTAATTATACCTGATGACAGGCAAAATAAAATATTAACATTATTATGAAAATTTTTAAATTATTAAAAAATTTAAAAATAATACATCGAATAATATTGCGTTAATGCAATAAGTTGCATATAATAATCAGGAACTTTCCGTTATGGAAGCTATCTGATTATCACAGAACGAAAGAAGGATTCTATGGCTTATGTAAACACAGTAAAAATGCTTAATAACACAATGCATAATAATTATGTGGTAGGAGCTTTTAACATTGTTGATATAACAACAATGAAGGCTGCGATCGATAGTGCAGTTTCAAAAAAATCTCCCCTTATTATGCAGACTTCACAAAAAACTATTTTGCAGCTGGGATATAAAGTCCTGTCAAATACTGCAAGGTTTCTTGCAAATGAAGCTGAGGTTGATATTGCAATGATACTTGACCACGGCACTGATCCTGAAATAATCAAAAACTGTATATATAACGGATGGACCGCAGTAATGGTGGACGGTTCTTCAAAACCTTTTGAAGAAAACGTAAAATTTACCAGAGAAATTGTTAAAATAGCACATGAAAATAATGTTAGTGTCGAAGGTGAGCTTGGCCATATAGGAGGAATAGAAGAACATATAATTGTTAGTGGAAGCGATGTAAAACTGACGGATCCCGATAAAATAAAAGAATTTAAAGAGC